>NZ_QPTY01000038.1:0-32440 GCF_005236045.1 Enterococcus sp. VV15 | reverse complement strand
TTGTGGTTAAAAACATTGTACCGTAAAAGGGCTGTTACATGGCCTTTTATCTTTTACACAATTATATGGACTTTATCAAAATATTTCATACAAGAAGATGAGAGGAGTTTTTTAGCATGCCAACAGGAGTGTTGATTAATGCAGGTTCTGTATTATTTGGCGGATTGATCGGGGGGCTGGCGGGTAATAAATTAAGTGAAAATTTCAAAGCACAGTTGACGATGGTTTTCGGTGTCTGTTCAATGGGAATGGGGATCTATTCGATTGCGCCGATGAAAAATATGCCCGCAGTTATTTTCGCCTTGGTTATCGGTACAGCGATTGGACTGATCATCCATTTAGGACACGGAATCAATAAAGGGGCAGCCCTAATGCAAAAACCAATTTCTAAGATTTTCCCTAGCGAAAGATTAGGGATGTCCCACGAAGAATTTATCACTACGTTAGTAACTGTTATTGTTTTGTTCTGTGCTAGTGGAACAGGCATTTATGGTAGTTTAGATTCTGGGATGACTGGAGATAGCACGATTTTGATCTCAAAATCTGTGTTGGATTTTTTTACAGCAGCTATTTTTGCATGTAATCTCGGTTATGTTGTTTCGGTAGTGGCGATTCCGCAATTTATTATTTTCTATATTTTATTCTTATTGGCTAAATTCATTTATCCGTTGACAACACCTGATATAATTTTAGATTTTAAAGCATGTGGAGGATTCTTGATGGTAGCGACAGGTTTCCGAATGATCAATGTCAAGATGTTCCCAGTTGCAGATATGATACCGGCGATGATCGTGATCATGCCGTTGAGTTGGCTCTGGACAAACCTGATTATGCCAATGCTATAAGAAGATACATTTGAACGTTTGGTTAATGGAACGAACGATTGATTTAAAAAAGTATAAAATATGTAAGTACGCTTACATATTTTATACTTTTTTTGTTACAACTAATATTATATATGGTATAGTATTGGAGAGGAAATATTATTGTAATCTATAGAAGAAGGTGAAGGAATGCACATCCAAGTTCCGACGATATTGCTTGATGGGACAGTATTAGCTGCTTTAAGCAAAGAAGACATGTATGGTTATGCATTGACCAAAATTGTACAAGAAAGTTTATCTGTAAGTGAATCTACTATGTATCCAGTATTACGCAGATTGAAAAAAGAAGGTTTTTTAGAAACATATGATGAACCGTTTGAAGGAAGAAATCGCCGTTATTATCGCTTGACTTCATTAGGGCATAATCAATTAGAGGATATAATTGATGAATGGATCGTGTTTCGAGACTCTCTAAATCGACTATTGGAGGATAATAAGCATGAATGAATATTTAGATGAAGTATTTAATGAACTTCAAGAACTCCCTGAGGATGACCGTTTCGATCTAATCCAATATTATGAAGAATATTTTTTAGATTCTGGTAAAACGATGGAGAAGATCCTTGAAGAATATGGCACCCCTAAACAGTTTGCACTGAAATTAAAAATCAATTATTTCTCTGAATTGGATGATTCCAATGGAGGAAAAGTCAATACGAAAAGCTCAAAACGACAAGTACGTTTGATTTGGATGGTCATCATCGGGTTATGTGCTTCACCGTTATTGATTCCTCTAGCAATTGGTTTTATTGCAGTTATTTTCGGATTGATGCTGGCTTTGCTAATGATCATCGCAGCAATCTATGTTGGGTGTATCTCTATTCTAGGTGTAGGATTGTTTGCGATCATTTCGGGTGTTGGCGTTTTAGGACAATCTGTGACTAGCGGACTATTCTATGTTGGAATGGGCTTGTTTGCGACGGGAAGTGTAGTATTTTTTGTTCCAATACTATTAAAATTAACAAAACTATTGTTCCAGATGATGATGAATTTTGTGAAATGGGTAGGAAGACGATTTGTCACAAACAGAACGATCCATCCTTCAAAAATATAGTAGAAAGTAGAGGTGAAAAAAATGAAATTGAAGCATTTTTTACTAGCAGGAATTGGATTGATGGTTACTGGTGGATTGCTCGCTGGAGTAACTTATGCGTATGGTGCCCAAAAAAATTTAACATGGGAAAATGGACCAAAATTGATCGAAATGGCGCAAGAGACACAAAAGATCAGTGCAGATAAAAAAATTGATCGATTGGAGATCTCCGCAGAAAATCAAGCGGTTATAATCAAGCGTGGACTAGATTTCGAGATAACAACTGTTCACGAAAAGAAATCTAAACCGATTATTTCAGTAAAAGACAACACCTTAGCTATTGCTGGTAATGAAAAAGAGCGAAATACATTGATTAGTATGGAAGATGACACAGCAAAAATCATCATCACGATTCCTAAAAACATCGTTCTTTCAGAAATTAAAATTGAAGGAAACAACAGTCCAATCGAATTAGATGAAGTAAAGAGTAAAGCTCTCAGCACGAATACGTATGGTGGGGCACTTACACTTACGAATATTGACGTAGACAAGCTTACAGCAGATGATAAATTAGGATCGATCTATATCAATGACGAAACGATTCAACAAATGGCTGTATCAACTAGTGACAGTCAACTTTCTTTGAAAGACTTAGCAGCAAGTGCCAAAGGCAATATTGACTTACAAAATAGCCATCTAGATCTTTATGGAATGGAAGAAAATAATCTGGATCTCCAACTTTCTGGTGATTCTCATCTTGAAAAAAATGGTGAGGAGATAACTACAGAATCATTTGGTCAAAAGGATAAAACGTTAACGATAACTGGTCAAAATAGTATCGTACAGATATTAGACGATACGGAATCAGATTATGACGATTATAATGACTATGACTAAAAAGTGAGTAGGTCATTCTATTTTTATAATAAACTGAATAGTATTTAGTAGACAGCGAAGAACGAATTACTGGATTCTTCGCTGTTTTTCCATCGCTTAACTGTCAAAACTATAGTAAAATAGAGGGTGCGAGAGAAACATACAAATACATAGATAAAATAAGGTGGACGAGTCCAATGAAAATAGATGAATCAAAACGTCAGAAACTAGAGATAGAATTAACAAAATTACATAACGAAATAACGAGTCTTAGTGAAAATTATTATGACGTATTAAACGAACGAGTCATGATCGATTATCCTAAAAATTCAGAAGGTCGTCAGATGGAACAGGTGTACAATGAGGTATTCAAAAATCTATTGAAAGTGAAAAAAGAACTAGATTATTATTCTTTGCCGATTTTAGATACGGGAATCTTGAAGTATGACCAAGAAAAAGAGCGATTCATTTTTAAATCTGTTCGAGAGAATTTAGTTCTATCTGCAGGAATGGATCTAGAAATCTTAGTAGAGGATTATTTTACGGAAGAAAAACATTGGGTGCGAACAAGTTTAGAGTATCTTCCACAAGCTGCTGGAGGTCCACAGACACAGGGGTGGTATATCACAGAAGATAAAGAGTTAGAGCTTGAAGGTGCAATGGCGCGAATTAGAAAGAAACAGTTCACATAAAATATTGGTTGGAAGAAGGAAAAAGAATGAAAGAGAAAAAAGCAGTTTATGTCAATGGATATCTCGGGTTAGTTGGTTTGATCATACTGGTTGGAGCTGGGGCGGTTTTGTTCTATTTGGGAATGACGAATTCCAGTACTTTTGCAACGGTTATTGGCTTTATTTTTTTCTTTATAGCACTTATTTTACTTAGCTCGGCAACAGTGGTTAGTCCTAATCAAGCAAAAGTCATCTTGTTCTTTGGACAATATATCGGAACGATTAGAGAAAGCGGCTTTTTCTTGACTATTCCTTTCGCACAAAAAATAAGTATTTCGTTGAAAGTACGCAATTTCAACAGTTCAGTTTTGAAAGTCAATGATTTAGATGGTAATCCGATCGAAATATCTGCAGTCGTTGTTTTCAAAGTCGTGGATACGGCGAAGGCACTTTTTGATGTCGCTTATTATCATGATTTCGTGGAGATCCAAAGTGAAACAGCGATTCGGCATATTGCTAGTCAGTATCCCTATGATACATTCAATGATGACGATCTAACCTTGCGGGGAAATACGACGGCAGTTTCGGATGAATTGGCACAGGAACTGCAAGAACGTTTATCCGTTGCAGGAGTAGAAGTAATAGAAACTAGATTGAATCACTTGGCCTACGCAACAGAAATTGCTAGCGCAATGTTGCAGCGACAACAAGCAAAAGCTATTTTATCTGCTAGACAGACGATTGTCGAAGGCGCTGTAACAATGACTCAAATGGCATTAGAGCAAATCGAAGAAGGACAAGAAATCAATTTTACGGATGATCGGAAAGTACAACTCATCAATAATTTACTCGTTTCCATCATTACGGATAAAGGTACGCAGCCAGTGATCAATACTGGAAGTCTGCAAGAAAAATAGAAAATAATTTTAAGCGTGGAACGAATAAGTTCGTTTGTTTCACGCTTACAGAATAAAAGGCTGAAGCAGAAGCAATCACTTCTGTTTCAACCTTTTTTTCGTGTTATTGTAGTAGAAATGACAAATTTGAAAGAAACTCGACAGTTGAATCGAAGGTAAAGACCAATTTTTTTTACTATAATAAACTTATCAAATTTGAAAGAAGGAGAAGAAATGAAAAAACTTCTAATTGGTCTGGTCGCTTTTGTTATCATTGCTTTTGCTGGTGTAAAGGTGGCAGATTATGTTGTTATGGGTGGCGATAGTTACTATGTACAAATAACGACGAATGGTGAAAAAGAAGTCAGTAAACCCGATAATATCCAACAATATGTTGGATATAAATATTGTCTGCCAGGTTATGATGCAGATGGAAGCAAAAAAATATTAGAATTTAGAGGGCAACAACCACGTCCATTGAGAAAAGGTGCCTATCTAAAGATCACCTGGAATAAAAATAAAGGAGTAACTTCGTATGAAGAAGTTCAAAAGGAAGATATTCCAAAGACAGCCCAAGAAAAATTAAGTAAAGGATAGAGGATAAATGGAAAAAATCGTTGAGGTTCAAAATGTAACAAAAGTATACGGTAAAAACAATGAGAAAAAGACTCAAGCACTGAATGGAATCAGCTTTGAAGTAGAA
This sequence comes from Enterococcus sp. VV15, assembly GCF_005236045.1. NCBI lineage: Bacteria > Bacillati > Bacillota > Bacilli > Lactobacillales > Enterococcaceae > Enterococcus > Enterococcus sp. VV15. Next base: position 27,377 of record NZ_QPTY01000038.1, on the reverse strand, counting down.
AAAGGCGAATTCATTGGTATAATGGGTGCTTCTGGTTCTGGTAAATCCACACTATTGAACATTTTATCTACATTAGATAAACCCACTGAAGGATCGATTCGAATCAATCAAAAAGATGTGACAAAATTAAAAGGAAATCAATTAGCTGATTTTCGATCAAAAGAAATCGGATTTATTTTTCAAGATTTCAACTTATTAGAAAATTTAACTGCTCAAGAAAATATTGCAGTTCCACTTTCTTTACAAGGTGTTCGGGCAAAAGAGATCAAACAGCGAGTGAAAAAAATCGCTGAACGTTTATCGATTTCTCATATTTTAGAAAGTTATCCGTCTGAAATTTCAGGTGGTCAAAAACAACGGGTTGCTGCAGCGCGGGCCTTGATTACCCAACCTACGATCTTATTAGGTGATGAACCAACAGGTGCCTTGGATTCAAAAAGCGCTCGTGATTTGTTGGATACGATGGAAGAACTAAATACAAAAGACGAGGTGTCGATTCTTTTGGTTACCCATGATCCTTTTTCAGCAAGTTATTGTCAACGCATTTTATTTATCAAAGATGGGGGCATTCACCAAGAAGTGAAGCGCGGAGACCAAAGTCGAGATTCTTTTTATCGACAAATCTTATCCATTTTAGGAAATTTGGAACAGTAAGGGGGAAAAGAAAATGCTTTGGAAACTATCACTTACTGGAATCAAAAGTCGATTAAGGGATTACATTGTCTTGTTTTCAGGTTTAGTTATGGCATCTGCCATCTTTTATATGTTTGAATCGATGGCAAGTAATAAAGATTTTTTAACACATAATTCATCCGTGTCGATGATAGTGATCATCTTTCAGATAGGTTCTGTTTTATTGGGAATCATCACATTTGTCTACATTCTTTACGCAAATTCATTTTTGATGACGATGCGGCAAAAAGATTATGCGATGTTCATGATGTTGGGTGCAAAAGGAAGAAAAATTGCACAAATGATCTTTTCGGAAACATTTATCGTTGGAATAGTGGCTACAGTAGTTGGTTCTGTCTTGGGCGTAGGGCTTACTAGTATCGTTCAAAAATTACTAGTCGATCAATTAAATGTTACGATCACCCATTTTTCACCTTTGAATCTAAAAGGATTGATTATCACATTCATCTTTTTTGCAATCTTGTTTTTACTAGCAGCATTTGTCAATGCATTCTCAATTGTAAAAAAAACGATCTTGACACTTATACGTGCAGATCAAACACCAACTAGAATGAAACAACATAAGTTTTTATTTTTATTAGAAGTTATTTTAGGAATTGTTTTCTTAGGTATTGGTTATTATATGATGGCAAATGTACTAGAATACCAGTTAATGGCTATTGTCGTAGCTTTAGTAACAATTGTTCTAGGTACTTATTTCATTTTCCATTCGGTTATTATTTTCTTCTTGTCGTTATTGAAGAAAACAGAAAGTATTTCAATGCGTAAATTGAATAATTTTACGTTGTCACAATTAAGTTTTAGAATTCGTGAGTATACTCAAATGCTGTCGATGGTAGCGATGCTGTTAGCTTTAGCTTTGGGTGCGTTGACTGTTGGATTAGGATTTAAGAATGAGATTATGACATTCACAAATAAGGTTTCTGCTTATGATGTCATTTTGAACAATGCACAAAAAGTCGATCAACAAAAAGTTTCTGATTTACAGTTGAAGGTCAATGCGACTTATGCTCAAAAAGAAGATGCACAATATGTGTATTACAATTATAGTGACTTTGAAAAAACACCTTTGAAATATATTTCAAATAATGGGAATTCGATCAATGACTCAAAAATTGCAGAAGTAAGTGCAAAAAATCTAGTGGAGCAGTTGCCGATGCAAGATGAATTGCGTTCGTATGAATTACCAGAACAACAAGGTAAAGAAATCAAAGTAGTGCAGTCAACTGAATTTGAACAATTGAATCTTCCTCAAACGACACTGCAACTGGTTCAAGTGAAAGATTTTGTTGCTGATCTAGATCAAATTGAAACATTGGTAAAAGAAAACAGCGAGAACAATCCAACGTTGCAAACTAATAATGCAAGCTTCAATCAAAAATTCACCATGTATCAACTGTTCAACGGTATGTATTCTGGTTTTGAATTTATGGGCTTCTTCCTAGGTATCGCCTTCTTGACGATGTTGGCAAGTTGCTTGATGTTCAAGATCCTTTCAGGAAGTAAAAGTGACATCAGCAGATATGAAATGTTGGAAAAAATCGGTGCTAAACGTAATCTATTGAAACAGTCCATCCGACGAGAAATTGGCGTGCTTTTCCTAGCACCAGGTATCTTAGGTGCAATACACGTTGTTTTCGGTTTAGAGATGTTTACAGTATTGATGAGTGATCCGTACCATGATATCTGGATTCCATTTTTGATTTTCTTTGTTTTATACTTTGTTTATTATGTCTTGACTACATGGCTATACACAAGTATCGTTTTGAAAAGAGAAAAATAAATGAAAGAAGAACCTACAGTATGCGGGTCGACTTTGTAGTCGGTTCGCGTACTGTAGGTTCTTTTTAGCTTATTTGAATTTACTTTGGATCCATAGTAAGTTATCGATCGTTAAGATGCTTAGTAATGGAACTGTATCTGCTTTGACCTGGACCACTGGAGTTTGAGGGATTTCTCTAGCGGATAGTCGTTGGAGTACTTCAAAAATCGTCAATACTTTAGTTGTAGAAAAATAATCAGGTTTTTTAGCTGTTCGTTTGAAGTTTGAAACATCTAAGTTTGTCAGTGACATTTCATTTTTATTCCATGAAACTGGCACAACGAATGACTCTTTTTTAGTAGATGTTTCAACAACTGATTTTTCTTCTTTCTTAGGCTCATCATATTTTGTCAGATCATATGCTTTGATGATCGCATTCAATTTATTTGCATATTGTTTATCTGTCGCATAGCGACCTTCTAGATATTTTGTTGCTTCTTTATAGGTTTTTGCTTCTGATTTCCATGTGGGTTTATAAAAATCTTTGTTATGAGATAATCCATTTTTGATTAATTTTGCATAATCTTCTAGACTTTCTTTATAAGAAGGATATTGGCGGAAAGATGCTCGGATTTGATAGTTTGAACCCGATTCATCTTGTTCTAGTGTATTGAATGAAACACTTTTTCCTTGATAATCCCCTTTGATACCAAACAGATTATAGTTTGGTTCACTGGATAATAAGCTGTTGCCTGAGCCACTTTCTAGAATTGCTTGAGCCATCATAACGGAAGCGTAGATGCCTTCTTTTTGTCCGATTTCTTGAGCACTATCGGCAATTTTTTTCAAAAATTGATCAGTCGTTTGATTTTTTGAAAAGTTGAAATCTCCAAGGCCATCTAAAATAGATGAATTTGCTAGAGAACCATTTGCAATTGGTAAACCTGCAATATTCACACGGACAGCGAAATTAGGTGTATAATCGGCGATCGAAGTGATCCGTACTTTATCACCTGGTTGAGGTGCGTGGATGTATAAGCCGTTTCCAAGATAGATACCGACGTGATGTGTAACTCCAGAAGAAGGTCCCCAGAATACTAAATCTCCAGGCTGTGCTTGGTCCACAGGAATTTGCGTACCGGCATATTGTTGTTCACCAGTCCAGCCACCAATATAGTGACCTGTAGCTTGCATGTAAACATAATAAGCTAGACCGGAACAATCAAATGTGGATGGACCTTTTGCACCCCAAACATAGGGACTACCTAAATACTTATAAGCTTCTCTGACGATTGCCTGTTGGACAGCAGTCGTGTTGGCTGGTAAAAGAGATTCAATCGGTGTTTTGACAACAAAATCAGAAGAATTAGTTCCCGGATTTTCGATGCCTGATTGACCTGTTGAACCAGAAGGCTGTTGGTTGTTAGACTGACTATTAGAGACACCGCCATTGTTTGCGGAAACAACTGAGTCATTGTTTGTACCAGTCGAAGGTTTTGACTGATTGTTCGAATTTCCATTTGGTTTGCTAGAATTACCAGGATTTCCATTATTGCCACTGTTTTGGTTTGTTGATCCACCAGTATTCGAACCATTAGAAGATCCAGTTGAGCCTCCGCTTGATCCTGTTGATCCGCCATTCGATGTTTCTGTAGTTGATTCGAATTTAGCAGAAAGTGTCATATCGATGACGCCAATAGTAAAAGTATGTTGCTGATAGTCGACTTCTTGCGCACCGTTCACTTCGAAAGAGACTAATTTTTCATCTTTTGAAGGGGAGATTTCATAGGAAATCTTGGTGCCCTCTTTTAATCCTCTAACTACTCCAGATGAATCGATCGTCAATTCTTTTTCTTCTGTAGTGTCCGTAGCGACGGTACTTAATTTGATTTTTCCTAATAGTGCCGGATCGATCGTAACTGTACGCGTAGCTGTTTCTTCTGTTGACCCATCTGGTGATTCTGATGAATCAGTAGTAGACGATTCGGTTGTAGATGACTCAGTTGTAGAAGAACTAGTAGACGATTCAGTCATCGAAGAACTTGTTGTGGCTGTTCCAGTAGAAGATGAATCAGTTAAATCTGAACTGGTAAGAGTGGAAGAGTTTGTCGTTTTTTGAGCGACGATTGAGCTTTCAGTTGTCTGTGTTGATTGTTCATCTGCAAACACAGACTGTGTCGACAAAATAGTTGGAGCAATCAGCCATGATGTGGCGAGTAGGCGTATTGCTTTATTTTTTTTCATAATCAAATACTCCTTTTCTTTTAAACGTTTAGTAGCGTAGTCTTTTATTTTTCATAACAGCAGTGAATTTGTACTTTCAGTAAATTGACTCTGCGTTTGCCATTCGATAAAAGCACTGAGTTGTTACTCACAATGCTTTGATATTCAGTATAAGGCACTACCATTTATTTGTTGGGGGAACAAATGGGGGGAATGGTCATGCTAATTAAATTGTACCAAAGGTGGAGCAATTCTACAAAATATTTGTAAAAATAACGGTCGTAAAACATAAAAAACTTGTCAAAACATGAAATTTGTCGCACATGTTTTGGCAAGTTCCTCTTGTTATGTTTTTTTTAATGGAGCAGTCGAAGCTCTTTTTTCTAATTTTACAGGTAATAGTTCTTCTTCCCATTCCTTAGTGGGCGATTGGATCCGTGACAATAATAATTTAGCAGAAGCTTTGCCCAACTCAACGATTGGTTGGGCGATGGTGGTGAGTTTAGGTTTAACATATTCACACATGTCGATGTTATCATAGCCGATGATACTGTAATCATCAGGAATTGATTTACCTTTCTCCTCCAGTCCGCGATAAAGACCAAAAGCTAATTCATCATTCAATGCGAAAATTGCAGTTGTCGCAGATTCAATGATGCTTGATACAGCTTGATACCCACCTTGCTTGGAGAACAGTGTGGGCAATAGCAGTAACTGATCGTGAGAATGTTGGTAGAAGTCTAATGCGTGTTTGAATCCTTCAATTCGTAGCTGGATATTTTCTGGTGGATTCTCAGGGTAAACAAGCGCAATATTTTCATGGCCTAGCGATAATAAATGAACACCTGCAAGATATCCACCACGAAAATCATCTGTTCGGACAGAGTCGCTGAATCCATGTGATTTTTTTTGATCAAGCACGATGTAAGGACGTCCATGCTTTTTTAAATTTTCATTGATTGCTGATGTCGAGATGGCAGAAGTGGCAATGATGAATCCATCTACTCCACGTCGTGTAAGTTCAGCTAGATACTCAATTTCTTTTTGATGATCAGAATCAGCATTGCATAGGATCGTCACGAAATGTTGCTGATACAAAACCTCTTCGATTCCCCGCATCAATATATTGAAAAAAGGGTTCGTGATGTCTGGTACGAGGACACCGATAGTTTTTGTTTCTTTTGTGATCATCTGACGGGCAAGATAATCAGGCTGATACCCTAATTCCTTTTTTGAGGCAAAGACTTTTTCGACCGTTTTTGGACTAAATTTTGCTTCATTACCATTTAAAATCAATGAGACAGTAGCAATCGATACACCAGAGTGTTTCGCTACGTCTTTGATCGTTATCTTTTTTTTTTCCATACTTACTACTCCTATCTAGCTATTAACGCTATTTTCCCATGAAAAATGAAAGAAGTAAATGGAAAGAATGCATAGTTGCATCATTATTCCTTCGCCTTTTCGATTGCTGAAATAACTTCTTTCGTAGAACGGATTCGGGCCGTTTTAGGGAAGATTTTTTCAAAAAAGACGTGATGTAATTCAAGATCTCTATCTGCGCAAGCATCTTCGACCACGATGACATGATAGCCATATTGAAATGCGTCTAACGCAGTTGCGTATACGCCATTAGACGTAGCAACGCCAGACAAAATAATCGTGTTGATTTGACGGCGGCGAAGCTGGAGATCTAAAGAAGTACCAAAAAAAGCGCTAGGATTGTATTTTGTGACCGTCAATGTATTTGTTGTATTCTCTAAATAGGGAGCTAACAGCAAATCTGTAAATTCCTTTGGGATAACAGGGACTGCTGCTTGTTTAGCTAATTCGTTTTTAGTACTCAAATAGCGGAATTCAGTGATATCTACATTGACTAAGACATTTAACGCGTCAGTATTTTTCAAGTGTTGTGCCAATTCCACATTGTTTGCTAAAACATCAGCGGAATCATTAGGGAACAATTGTCCTGAACCGAGAATCCCTTTTTGAAGATCAATCGCGACAAATGCGGTATGATCAAGTACAAGGTTAAGTGACTTTATTGTATTCATGGTTGTCCTTCTTTCAAAAATAGATTGTTTCCCTGTAAGTAAATCATATTTTGTTTATTTGTCAATGAATACTTGTTCCTACCTTTAGTCTAGTAGCGTTCAATGGTAGAATAAAGAGAAGAAAGCGTATACGAAAAAGAAATATCGTGAAGATAGGAGAATACGAATGGAGTATGTAGAAGTAAAAAACGAGTTTAAGCGCTATAAAATGGGAGAAACAACGATCACAGCGAATGAAGATATTTCTTTCTCCATTAAAAAAGGTGAATTGGTGATTATTCTTGGACCAAGTGGTGCGGGAAAATCAACTGTTTTAAATATATTAGGCGGTATGGATCAACCAGATGAAGGACAAATCATTATTGATGGGACAAATATTGCGCAGTTCAATGACAAACAATTGACAGCCTATCGAAGAACAGATGTTGGTTTTGTGTTTCAATTTTATAATCTTGTTCCTAATCTGACTGCCAAAGAAAATGTCGAACTTGCTACTGAAGTTTCACCGGATGCACTAGATCCAGAAGAAGTGTTGGGGCAAGTAGGGTTAGCCCATCGTTTGGAAAATTTCCCTTCACAATTATCTGGTGGTGAGCAGCAACGTGTTTCGATTGCACGGGCACTAGCCAAAAATCCAAAACTATTGTTGTGTGATGAACCAACTGGGGCGTTAGATTTCGAAACAGGAAAACAAGTGTTGAAACTATTGCAAAATGCCAGTAGAGAGCATGGAAATACAGTGTTGATCATCACACATAATTCTGCTTTAGCTCCAATCGCAGACCGAGTGATCCGTATCAATGATGCAAAGGTCCGCTCCGTTGAAGTCAATGATACTCCTTCATCCATTGATGATCTCGTATGGTAAGGAGATAGTTATGAAAACAAAAACATATCTTAAAGCAAGTTTTAGAGAAATAAAGCAGTCAAAAGGGCGATTTATTGCGATTGTGTTGATCATTATGCTAGGAACGCTACTTTTCGTAGGAGTTAAAACAGCTGGTCCAGTCATGCAAAAAACGATGGCTCACTATGTCGATCAGAAAAATTTGTCAGATCTACAAGTGATTTCCACAGCTGGATTGACTGAAGACGACTTGATGCAAGCCAAAAAAGTCCCACATGCGCAAGTTGAGACAGGCAAACAGATTTATTACGCAAATGCCCAAAAAAACGAAGTAGCACAAATTTTCTCGTATACGGATACAGCAAAACAAAATAAATTGAAGGTTGTTGAAGGGCATCTACCTGAAAAACAAGGGGAAATAGTCTTAGACGAAAAAGCCAAAAATTCTGGCTATAAAATAGGGGATTCTTATACGATCGATTCCGAAGATCTAGTTCAAAAAGAATACAAAGTCGTGGGTTTTGTGCGTTCTCCTTTATTTATCAATAATTTAGAACGTGGTTATGCAAATGTTGGTAACGGAAGAGTGGATTACTTTGCTTATCTGTCGGAATCAGACTTCAATACAACGATTGATTCCGTTATCTATCTTACGTTCACCAATGTCACAGATTTAGATACTTACAGCCAAGCCTATGAAGATCGAATGGCTAAAAATCAGGAAACTGTTGAAACAATCTTTCAGGACAGACCAACACAACGGCTGGATGAGCTCAAAAAACAAGCAACAGCAGACTTACAACCTGCGCAACAAAAAATCGAGGATAGCCAAAGTCAATTGGATGCAGCAGTAAGCCAACTTGAGTCTGCAAAAACACAAATGACGCAACAAATGGCGGCAATCGAGCAACTGCCTGAAATACAGCGTGACACAGCTTTGAACGAGCTTTCTGAACAGCAAGCACAATTAGCGCAACAAGAACAAGCATTAGCAGAACAACAGCAAAAACTCATTGAATCAGAAGAGACGATCAAAGAAAACCAAGAGAAAATAAATACGTTAGAAAAGCCGACCTACCGTTATCAGGAACGATCTGAAAATGTTGGCTTTCAGGAATTTGGAGATCTAGCTGAACGTATTGCTGCTATTGCGAATGTCTTTCCAGTATTTTTCTTCTTTATTGCGGCATTGATCACTTTTACGACGATGACACGAATGGTCGAAGAAAATCGCAGAGAAATTGGTACGTTAAAAGCATTAGGCTATACAAAATTGGAGATTGCCAAAAAGTATGCGATTTATGCCACACTTGCTTCTGGAATTGGCATACTTTTAGGAACGGTACTGGGAACCAATTTGTTGCCAAGAATCATCTTTGAACTGTCAAATGAGCAATATGATATTGGTTCAGCCGTTATCTTTTATGATTGGGCGCCAATTATTCAAGCAGCAGTTGCTTTCTTTATTGCAGCGTTTGGCGCGGCGATGCTCGTTTTATTTAAAGATCTACGAGAAAAGCCAGCTGCTCTTCTCCAACCCAAAGCACCAAAACCAGGAAAGCGGATCTTGCTAGAGTATATCAAGCCACTATGGTCTCGACTTAGCTTTAATCAAAAAATCAGTTATCGGAATCTTTTTCGATATAAATCAAGAATGCTGATGGCGATCATCGGAATTGCTGGCTGTGCGGGTTTGATGGTAGCCGGGGTAGGGCTGAAAGACTCATTAAGTTCGGTTTCCGAGAAACAATTCGGACCAATCACAGACTACCAAGCAATTATCACAATCGACCAAAGCGCTGATAAAAGTGCAGATATAGCAAAACAGACATTGGAAGACGATCCTAAGTTCAAGGCGCTTCTCGCGGTCGACATGCAGACACTTGAGTTGCGGAAAAAAGGGCAAGCCTCGCAAAGCCTGACGATGATTGCACCAAAAGAGAAGAACCAGCTAGAAAACTTTATCCATCTGCTAGGAACAGATGGACAAGCTCGGGAATTACCGAATGATGGTATCGCGATCACACAAAAAGCGGCGGAGTTGTTTGGTCTAGCTAAAGGTAATACTGTTTCTTTATACACAGATGATCAAAAAGAGTTAAAAGTAAAAATCCGTGAAGTTTTACAGAATTATTTAGGGAATTTTGTTTATATGAATGCAGATTATTACCACAAAGTATCAGGAAAATCTGCTGAAACAAATGCCTTTTTAGTTCAAACAGATGCTATGACAAAAGACCAAGAGGATCATTTATCAGAAAAATTATTAGAAACGGGTAGCGTGACGAACACATCCTTTGTTTCAAAACAAATAGAAACACAGGAAGAATCTATGGCAAACTTAGATTCCGTTGTTTTGATCTTTGTCGTTTTATCTGGTTTATTAGCGTTTATTGTATTGTACAATTTAACGAACATCAACATCTCCGAGCGGGTACGTGAATTGTCTACGATCAAAGTACTAGGATTCTTCGATAAAGAAGTGACGATGTACATTGTTAGAGAAAACATTATTTTCACCTTGCTTGGTATTATTGGTGGATTTGGTATTGGGTATGTATTGACGGACTTCATTTTACGACAAGCCTCTATGGAAAATGTCATCTTTCCATTAGTGATTACTTGGAAAGCTTATGCACTTTCAAGTATTTTAACGATCTTGTTTACCGTGATCGTAATGATCGTGACTCACTTCAAGTTAAAACATATCAATATGATTGATGCACTAAAATCAAATGAATAGAAGGAAACAAACGAAATTGTAGAATGTTTCGTTCTAAAAGCCTGTGCAACTCGCAATCGTCGTTTATTTGTGAGTTGTGTCGGCTTATTTTTGGACCATTGTCTTTTTGAATAGTGAACGGTCTCAAAAAAGATGTGCTATTTCTTTTGAGTGAGTAGTTGTCTAAAGGATTTGGAGAACTATTGAGCAAAAGTTTTACAAACGCTTCCTTTTTAGTTATAATGAATATGGCAACTTGTATATATAAGTTAACGATCAGTTGATTGGAGGCAAATCAATATGACATTCAAAGACAAAGTCATTTATCAAATTTATCCTAAATCTTATCGCGATAGCAATGGTGATGGGATTGGTGATCTAGCAGGCATCAAAGAAAAACTTCCTTATCTACATGAATTGGGAATTGATATGATCTGGTTGAACCCTATTTACCCAAGTCCGCAAAAAGATAATGGGTATGATATTTCCAATTATATTGCGATCGATCCTCTTTTTGGAACGATGGAGGAATTTGAATCATTAGTAGCTGAAGCTAAAAGTTATCAGATTGAAATCATGTTGGATATGGTATTGAATCATGTGTCGATTGAACATGAATGGTTTCAAAAAGCTTTAGCAGGTGATCCATTCTATCAAGATTTTTTTATTCTAAGAGATGAACCAACTGATTGGATATCTAAATTCGGTGGGAATGCTTGGGCTCCTTTTGGGGACACTGGCAAATACTACTTACATTTATATGACAAAACACAAGCAGACTTAAATTGGCGAAATGAAGCGGTCCAAGAAGAGTTATTCAAGGTCGTTCGTTTTTGGATGGGCAAAGGAGTCAAAGGCTTCCGTTTTGATGTTATCAATGTCATCGGAAAAGATGAAGTCTTGAAAAATAATTCAGAGAACCAAGGCAAACCAGAATACACGGATAAACCGATCACCCACACGTATCTTCAACGGTTGAATAAAGAAACATTTGGTCAAGACGCAGAGATCATCACTGTAGGCGAAATGAGTTCAACAACCGTTGAGAACTGCATTTTATATACAGAACCGAGTCGGAATGAACTTTCCATGGTTTTCAATTTTCATCATCTGAAAGTTGATTATGAAAATGGGGACAAGTGGACTACTCCGCCGTTTGATTTTGAAGAATTAAAACGATTGTTCCATACTTGGGGAGAAGAGATGAGTGCTGGGAATGGCTGGAATGCTTTATTTTTGAATAATCACGACCAACCGCGTGCACTGAACCGTTTTGTAGCAGTTGATGCCTACCGAAAACAAGGGGCAGAAATGCTAGCGACTATGATCCACTTAAATCGGGGAACGCCTTATATCTATATGGGCGAAGAAATCGGCATGATCGATCCTGACTTTGATTCGATTGCTGATTATGTGGATATCGAATGTTTAAATGCGTATCAGCTATTACTGGAAAAAGGCTTATCAGAAAAAGAAGCTTTCCGCCGGATCAAAGCCAAATCAAGAGATAATTCACGTACACCGATGCAGTGGACAGCCGATGAAAATGCTGGGTTTACATTGGGAAAACCATGGTTAAAGGTAGCAGAAAGCTATGGGGATATCAATGTTGAAAAAGAGCTTGCTTCTCCGCAATCTATTTTCAATTATTATCAAAAATTGATCCGATTGAGAAAGCAGTATCCAGTAATTGCCTTGGGAAGTTATCAGGCATACCAGCCGGAACATCCACAAGTATATAGTTTTTTACGGCAATATGAAGAAAAGAAAGTAATCGTATTTACTAATTTCTACGGCAAAGAAACTACTATTTCATTACCAGAAGAATTTTTAGACTCCAAGATATTGATCGATAATTACGATGGAACAATCGTTGAACGTGAGTTGAAATTGAAACCATATCAAGCTATTGCATTATTGAAAGAATAACTAGAAAAATACTCGAAATAGGTTACTTCAAAAAATAGTTCTTTATCCAGAAAGACGGATGAGTTGCGTAAGAGGTATAAATGAAGAGGCTAGGACAAAAGTAAGAAACACTTTTGTACCAGCCTCTTTTCAAAATCAACCTTTTTTTATTTTCATTATTAGTAGTCCTAAGCAAAAGATCACTAAAAAAACAACGTGATTGGAGCCCAAATTGCAATATATCCGCCGTAAAATAATGGGACAGAAACTATTGTCAGACAGCTAAACATGATTTGCAATCTAAAGATGATAACGATTTCTTTAGCGAGTTTACTCTCCGTTTTTTCACTCCAATAAAAATAAATTATTTTTATTATACGCTATTATGTTAATGCGAAGCAACCTACAATTCCCGCAATACTTGCTCCACCTACAGTTGCAAAACCAGTCACACAATCACCACATAACGCGGCACTAGTAATACACATTGCTGCACATGCACCAACGATAAGACCTGCTGTAAAGCCACCTACACCTGCAACAGCCATTAAACACTTAGTGGTTTTGTCAAAATTAACCCGAGCTAAGGCATCTAGCCCAGATTTGACGACAGCATTACTTCGGTACATAATGCTTATTTACTTTCTAGTAAATTCCCATTGAAGTATTGGTCAATTTTGCAACAGTTTTTATCACCTTTACTGTACAAAGTTTCTCCATAAAGAAAAATGTCATCATTATCAAAATAAACTGTAATACTACTGATCACTGGACTATATTTTTCTCCTACGATAGGGATAGAGGCAACAGTAATTTCATTCCCTTCATCCATTACTTTGATAGCATGGATATTGTTAAAATCTAAAGAAGTATTTGGTGAATGTTTTTTGATTTCTCCATTCTTTAAAGCGGATTTTGCCATTTCTGAATAATGATCAATGATAGTCGTGTCCTCAATATCTGTAATTTTCTTACTTAATTGGTTTGATTCTTGTAGTTTGTTCTGAAATTCTGGATCACTTATGGAATCAGAAAATGTTTCACCTAGTTTGAATGGTTCGGTTGTACTTAGAATTGAAGTTTTTTCTGTCACTGTTTCTGCAGCGTGAGCAGAAATAGCAGTTGGCGTAGTAACAGAAATTAAAAGTAGGCTGGCAAATGACAAGATTACAGATTTAAACTTTTCATGGGAATTCCTTCTTTCATAATTATAATATGATAATCCAATAGAGGTACATAGATGAAATAAAAAATTGATTCATTCCATCAATATTCGAAACTGATTTAAAAAGATAAAAAATTATCTTATGCTATAATGAAACTAAAAAAATCTCATAGAGTGTAAAGAACGGTATTTCAAAATTGAATCTGAAGGTTATATAACTTGTGAGCTTTATTTAGGATCCTTTAGCACTTAGATAGAGAGAATGAACTACGGCGATTCGACAATAACAACTTCCCAAGCTCCGCCTGGGAGAGGAACAGGAACATAAATCATATTAGTCTCCTTTCAAAATTGATAGCTTAAGTATAAAGTTGAATATAAAAATCTAGTGAAAATAAGTATTTTTTTGGCCTTTTGGAAAAAGGAATGAAAATATTATGGAAGAAGTCAATGTAAAAATTGGGTTTTTAATAGAAAAATTGAGAAAAGAGCAAATGCTGACGCAGGTTCAATTAGCGAAAGAAATAATGTCAAAAAACATCTTGTCATTTATTGAAACTGGATGGACAAAGATTTCTTTACCACAACTTTTGTTGCTATTAGATAAACTGAATGTTACCTTCTTTAAATTTGTCGCTTTATTACCACCGGATGTGACGGAAAATAAGAAGAAAAAATATATAAGTGATCGTTTACATTGAGTGTCTTATAGTAAAGAAAAGTATTTTGAAGTTTTAATAAATGAGTTAAATTTTTATTGTTTGACCTCTGATGATATTTACTATAAATTATTTTATCATCAAGCACGACTATTGACGGATATGAAAAAGAAAATTATCCTGACTTCAGCAGAACGTTCTGAAATAAAAGGATTATTTCAAAATGATTTTTGAAGGTGCGACGAATGGCATAGTGTACAATGGACTTTATTTATTAATTGTATGTACATTTTTGATAGTGAATTTATCTATCTCAATCTAAAAAAGAGGATTCATAAACTAAATCCATCTAAATCGAAAAGAGCAGATAAATACTTCAAAGATTATTTTCAAGCATTATTATCGAATGGAATGTTTTTATTTTAAAAAAGACAGAATATGGAATTGTCTAAAAACATGTTGTTCGAACTTAAAAAATCAAAAACTTAGTTACCATGAGCTTTATCTCAAAATAATGATTAATTTTTTTGAAGGGGGAATTCAACATCTAGAAACAAATGTGAGAAGTGAATATATTGAATCAACATTTCAAATTTTCATGATTGCAAAAGAGTACCAGCAAGCTGATGCATTAAAAAACTTCTTACACAGAATGAACATATATGACTATGACTCTTTATCTAAATGATATTAATATGAGACCTTTATAACTTTTTTCAAAAGTATTATTCTTAATTCTAAAAGAGAATGCTAATAACGATTTGATAATATACATGACTAAAAAATTGGTAGAACCCTTTACTTCCTATCTGTATAGCAAGTGATTTTGTGTTTCACTCACTTTATGAGTTCAACTAGGTCTAAAGACAGTAATAATGAAATATGGGACTAATGAATTCAACTAACTGTAACAAGCTAATTTGTAGAGATCTTTATTATAAGACGTGTAGGAGTATAACTAGGAGAATGACTATACAAGTAATTGTCATTTCAATAATGTCTTCTAATTTTCGTGTACTTTTAAAGAAAGACCAGAATCAGTTGAAAAAAAGCTAGTATGATAGTTAAGTGGAATAAAATTTCTTACTAATATTTCTAACAACAAGAGATAAAATGGCCAGTTTGGTGTGATTTCTCTATGAAAAAGTGCTCAAGCTACTGCAATCCCATAGGTTAGAAACTGAACGATTTTAACAATAAAAAATCTTTTGTAATTTTTCAAGGCGGGTTCCTCCTACCCAATTTTGGTCTATTAATCGTAACATTTTTTTGGCAGAATCATTCATAGAACATATCATTCTCTCGTAGTTTATTTTGTCGTGATTTAATCATACTAGATTTTAATACCTAAAATGAAAAATGGGGCTAAAGAATCAACTCTGATTCTTCAGCCCCATTTTTCATAGAGACAAAAGTTTTAGTTCTCTTTACTCAGTAGGATTATCTCATTTTTGTCCCTAACTTATAGTTATTCTTTATCTAGGTAATCTTTTTCTGAAAAATCTGCTTTTTGATAAACACCTTGATCACCGTAGAACTTGTTGTAGCGTTGCTTGAATTTCCTAAAAGTAAAGACGACAAGCAATTTGATCAGCGTGTAGATCGGAATACCAAAAATGACACCCATAAGTCCTAACAAATCACCCATAACTAGTAGAACGATCAGGATCGTAATCGGATGGATCTGTAAACGATTGCCCATCACTCGCGGAACGACTAGATCACCATGGAGTAGTTGCACGATAAACCAGACAATGATAAATTTTATCGCCATAAACGTTGAATCCTGGAAGGCAATAAATAGACCAGGAAAGAAGGCGATAAAAGGACCGATATAGGGAATAATACATAGAATACCGGCAGCAATCGCTAATATACTTGCGAATTCTAAACCAAGCAATAAAAAAGTCACCCAATAGACAGCACCTAAAATGAAGGAAGCAATGATTTGTCCTTTCAAAAATGCACCAAGTTGCTGATTGGCGATTTTTGTCAATGTTTGAAAATCCGTACGGAATTTCGGTGGAACGATCCCTAGGACTGATTGATAAAATTTATGAGGATCTTTCAATAGGAAAAAGGCAATGATCGGACCAGTAAATAATGTAATAAAAGTAGTGGTGACTGCTGAAAAGATGTTTCCTAAACTCTCAGCCCCGCTTTCCCAATAATCTCCAATAAAGGAGGTGAAATTTGAAGTAAGATCATCAATAGATGAAAAAAATTGATTGAATGAATCTGAAAATGGTGTTTGCGCCAAAAATTGTTTTAGCGTCTGCTGAAAATCAGCGAATAAGTCCGGGAAACTCGCAATCAGTGTTTCAGCCTGCTGCTGCAGAAATGGGATCAGCCAGATGCTTCCTAGTCCGATCAGCATCAAAATAACGATATAAACAATAATCACTGATAGATTTCTGGATAGTTTTTTATTCAAACGTTTGATTAAAGGATCTAATAAATAATATAGAATTAAAGCAAATAAAACGGGTGGTAAGGCAGTAGCAAAAATCACAATAAATGGTTTAAAAACAAAGCCAATCTTTTGGAAAATGTAGATGACTAAAGCCAACATGATCAATAAACCTAAAACATAGTAAGAAGTTTTTCCCCCTAAAAACCGTATGAACCGTGAATTTTCTTTGGATTTATTTTCCACTTTTTTTCTCCTTTCTAATAAGTCAGAACATCTCAAACAAGTAAGTTCATAAAAATTTTACTAAAGTGAGAGATGATTTATTTCATTATAGTCGGAAATAGGGCCAAAAAGAAAATGATAAAGGTTCGGATGTTTAAATCAACGATTAAATAACCAAAAAACACTTGACCTATGTTTTAGAGATATGCTAAATTTATTCTTGCTATTAAAACGCAATGATTACGATTTAATAGAGTTAATCGTAAAAGAAAAAAGAAAGAAGATGAGAAGGAGTGTAACAAAGATGAGACGTTTGATTGGTTTGTTAAGTGGGGTATTATTAGTTGGCCTCCTTGCTAGTTGTGGAAGTAGCCAAGAAACTGGGGAAAATGAAGAGCTGCAAGTGTTGACAACCTTTTACCCAATGTATGAGTTCACTAAAGAAATCGTTGGGAAAGAAGGAAATGTGGAATTATTGATCCCCGCAGGAACAGATTCACATGATTATGAACCATCCGCTAAGGACATGACTAAAATCCAAAATGCAGATGTATTTGTCTATAATGATGAAAATATGGAAACATGGGTTCCAGCAATTCAAGAAACCTTGCAGGAAGGGAAGGTATTGTCGATCAAAGCAACAGAAGGAATGCTTTTATTGGCAGATAGTGAAGACGGACATGATCATACTCATGAAGAGGAGGGGCATACCCACGAATTAGACCCTCATGTTTGGTTGGCGCCAAGTTTAGCAGTGAAACAGGTTCAGACGATACGAAATGAATTGATAAAACAATACCCAGAAAAAGAGGAAGTTTTTACAAGTAATGCGGAGAACTATCTAACAAAACTACAAAACCTACACCAAAAATATCAAAATACCTTGGGTCAAGCAAAACAAAAATCGTTTGTTACACAACATGCAGCGTTCAACTATTTAGCATTAGAGTATGGGCTAAAGCAAGTGGCAGTTACGGGCTTATCTTCAAGTGAAGAACCTTCGGCTTCTCGAATAGCAGAATTAAAGGAATTCGTAACGGAACATGGGATCAGCACTATCTATTTCGAAGAAAATACGAAAGGTAGTATTGCTAAAACACTAGCGAATGAAACAGGAGTTTCTTTAGAGGTACTTAATCCGTTGGAAGGATTGACGAAGGAACAAATGGCACAGGGAGAAAACTACCTTTCGATCATGGAGAAAAATCTGAGAGCGTTACAAAAAACGACTGAAACAGAGAACCACCTTGAAGATAGATGGGAACAGGAAGAAAAGACCATATACAATGGCTACTTTGAAGATTCGGCGGTTAAAGACCGTACGTTATTGGATTGGAACGGTGCGTGGCAGACAGTAGATACTTATCTTGAAAATGGAATACTAGATCCAGTTTTTGAATACAAGGCAAAAGTGAATCCAGAAAAGACGGCTAAAGAGTATAAAGAATACTATAAAGTTGGCTATCACACAGATGTCGCAAAGATAACGATCAAGGGGAACGAGTTGACATTTACATTTAAAAATGGCGAAGTGAAAAAAGCAGAATACCGTTACAGTGACAAAAAAGTGTTGGATTATCAGGCAGGTAACCAAGGTGTACGCTATCTATTTGAGGCGAAAGAACCACAAAATAGTGTGTATCGCTATATTCAATTCAGTGATCATTCAATTGAACCAAGTGATTCAGAACATTTCCATATCTATTTAGGAAATGAGAGTCAAGAGAAGTTATTAGAAGAAATGGAGAATTGGCCGACTTTTTATCCAGCGCAAATGAATGGTCAGGAAATTGCACAAGAAATGATGTTACATTAACGTATGCTATAGTGCATTAAAAAATAAGAGCGTAGGACAAAAGTAAGAAACACTTTTATCTTATTCTTTAAAAACGAATAAACGGTGGGAGCAGAAGCAACTCCTTCTTAAATAAGCCGAAATTCACAAAAATTTGAACAGCAATTTTCGTGAATTTCTTCTTATTTAAGAAGGAGTTAAACACTTCTGTCCCAGCCTCTTATTTTGTTTTTTTCTAAGTTGCAATAATGAAAGGAGATGATTATAAAGTTAAGAAATCAGTTTTTTTAGACCACGGACAGAAGCGGGGATCACTTCACCATTAGCTAAAGTGATTTCACGGGTCTTCTTATTGATCGTCCGAACATTTTGTGTATTGATCACATAAGACTTATGACAGCGAATAAAATTCTGATTCATTTTTTCGATTTCTTTGATTTTATCGTAAAATTGCATTTGCGCATGTGTTAAATGGACTTCTAATTTATGCGGTGTACCGGGTGACGTTGAAAAATATTGAATATCTTTGATTGGTAAAAACTTTATTTCATCGTTGAATTCAATTTTAAAAATATCTTTTTGAAGAGGTGTAGTTTGGACATCCTCGAAAATCTTGCTCAAAATTCGTTCGACGTTTTCTTTTAAGTCAAAGACATCTTCTTTGATAATATAATCAGTTGGTTCGATATTGCTTTTCAGGATAGTCATCGAAAGATCCGTATGGGAAGTCACATAGATGATTTTTCCTAATGGATCGAGATCCCGTATATGTTTGCCGATCATGATACCGTCTAGCTCGCTATCTTTTAATTCAATGTCTAAAAAATAAATGCCAAAAGATGAGGTGCGAACTCTAGCAGCTTGAAGAAGTTCCATTGGATCGGAAGTAGCTACATGGACATAACTATCCAAATTTTCAATCATGATTCGATTTTTGATTACAGCAGAGATTACTTCTAATTGCTTCATGTCATCTTCGCAAATATAAATGGGAATCATAAATTTACTCCTTTATTTCATTTGTATATAAATCGTTTGAGAAAAACGTTGGTTTTCAATCGAAGTTTCCAAAAAGATATAAGGATTTAGCTTGGTTAATTCATCAAGGATGAATAATCCCAACCCTTCATTTTTTGGATTGCTTTTAGTTGAAAAGCCTTGTTGTTTCAGTTTGTTCAGGGGAAGAGTATTCAAAGTAGTATTTATTACACGGATAATCACTGAGTTATTCTTTTTAAGTACGATCAATTCTATTTTTTTCTTTTTAGTAATCGAAGCACCTTCAATAGCATTATCTAATATAATCCCTAACATACGAACAAGGTGGACCGTATGCTTTTTATCAAGCTTGATCTCATCAGGAAATACAAGTTGAACAGACAAGCCTTTTTCTTGCGCCATCATAAGCTTCAAAGAAAGCAAACTTCTTATATCCCGATTCTTCATATTGTCTAAAAGACTGAGATTAGCTGGGAAAAGTTGCATCATTTGCCGAGTAGGTAAGATATTTTGATCATAATACTTTCGTAATCCGTCAAGATCCCCATCCTCAAGATAGCTATTCATCGAAAAAAGTAAGTTCTGATAGTCATGCTTAAATTCCCGTAAATCTTGGTAGTTCTTTTCAAGATCTTTGATATAGTCTTGTTGAAGTTGGATCCGTTGTTCTAATAGTTGATCTGCCATTTTTTTATTCGAAATTTTCCAATAGTAGACAAGGATGATTACACCAAAACAAAGATAAAATATAAAGAAACTGGTATTTAAAGCTAAGACTTCAGGAGTTTCGCCAGAAAAACGGGTGTAAAAGATAATGATATAGTATGTAAATAATATCAATGTACCAATTATGCCAATCATTCGACGATCTAATCCATAGAATCTCTCTAAAGCTTTCTTAAAGCTAAATGCTAGTAAGGCTGACAAAACAGCAGATACGACAATATGAAAGTATTGTAAAGAATCTCCAGGTTCAATCACCGCTGATTCCAAAATAAAAAAATCACTGATGCTAGCCAAATGATCTCCTAAAAGTGATGTCAGAAGTCCCCAAGGAAGTGCATAAATCAACCGTTGCGGTGAAGATGCAAAGAAGAAAAATGTAAGCATCAGCATTCCAATAGCAAATAAGGCAGTATAAATCCCTAAAGTTGGATAAATAAAACCTAGTAAGAAACAAGATAGCAGGATGACTCCTGTAAAAAAGATTTTATTTTTAATTTGGTGTTCAATGAGTAATATACAAATCGTATAAATCAAGTATTGCAACGCTATGGACCATAAAAACATAAAGTACCGCTCCCGTTGATTTTTTCCAAATTATAGCATAATTAGTTAATTATTTTTTTAATTTTTCAGGGATTTTAAATTCTGAGCTCATACCGAAGCAGCAGCCAGATACAAAAAAGTCAGATAAGTTGGTAAGTTGCTTAATGATTGTTTTTTTCATAAAAAATTCCTCCAAGATTCATTAGATAGTTTGTAATTGGAAGCAACGTAGCTATTTCTAAAACAATCCCGAGAAGCAAGTAAGTAGAAAAGTAAGAATTAGCAAAAAATAAGATCAGAAGTGTGAATACAACAAACATGAAAATTGCTTTTTTCAATAAAGGTGGGCGTTTTTCTGGTTCAATGGGATTAATAGCTGTACCTCTTGATCCATAGCGAAGCAATAATAAAAAGCAGCTGACTAATAAAAAGACCATCCATGGGAAGGAGACAGTCAATTCAAAATGTTTCATCAGAAGTGGAACGCCCCACAAATAAAGCAAAGTCCAAAGTAGGCAGACAAATTCAGAATCAGAGTGAAGTCCATATGCATATCTACGAATACAGATATAGGAAAGAAAAGTTATTCCTGTTTCGCTCCATGAGCCAGTCGCTAAAGCAAAGACTAGCACAACTGCTAATTTCCCTAGGTTGTTCATCAGCACTTCAAGAGCAAACTTAACTTGGATATAAACCATATCTTCTTCTGTTTTTTCACCACTGAATAATGTCTCCAATAATTTGTTCACAACTTTATTTTTCATCTAACGTACCTCCGACTAATATTCTATGTCAAAAAGGGTCAAAATAGAGTTTTGATTCATAAAAGGTTGTTTTGGGGTCAAAATCGTAAAAAATAATACTCCCTTTTTTGAATGAATGGACAGTCCACTTTTTCACAGAGAAACCAAAAAATGAACAGTTTTGACATGAAAAGAACCGTTTAGGAGTTTATTGTGTTATTTCTTCAATTTTGTGGTAAATATTTAATAGTCTTTATAAAAGGTTTGGGAGGGATTTTTTATGGAAAATGAACAATTATTTGAAGTTGGAGAGACATATGCATTTAAATCCGATTTATTTGGTGCGCCTGTTAAAGGAGAAATTGAGAAGGTTTACGAAAATAGTGTGATGATTCGTGTAATCAATTGTGCGATGGAAGATAATGATACTGCGCACAACCTTCAATGGCAACTGGTGGTTCGGAAATCAAGTGCTGTGACAGAATGAAAAATAAATCAATAATGGAAGAATAGACTGATATTCGTGAGCAAATAAAACGAAGCAATCAGTCTATTTTTGTTGTTAAAGATTTAACAATGATACTTTTATTTCTCTGATCAGCGTAGTAGAATGAAAAACGTATCGAACATACATAACGTTTGTGTCATGTGAAACAGATGTAAGATAAGAATAAGTTTCGGCCATGGTCGATAACTCAAAAAAGAAAGGTGGCAAACAAACATGATTATAGTAGCTGGTACGATCGGTGCAGGAAAGAGTACACTCACAGAAATGCTTGCGCGCAACTTAGAAACGAAACCATTCTATGAAAATGTAGAGGATAATGAGGTACTGCCACTTTTTTATTCAAATCCAGATAAGTATGCTTTTCTATTGCAAATTTTCTTTCTAAATAAACGATTCATGGCAATCAAAGATGCGTTCAGCCATGATGATAATGTGTTAGATCGTTCAATCTACGAAGATAGCCTACTGTTCCATTTAAATGCAGATCTAGGCAGAGTCTCTCAAGAGGAAGTCGCGCAATATCAAGGATTGCTCGAAACAATGCTCAAAGAATTAGAAGCTGTTGCGCCACCAAAAAAGCCGGATCTGTTAGTCTATATCCGTGTTTCCTTCGAAACGATGTTAGCACGTATCAAAAAAAGAGGACGAATCTACGAACAACTAGAACAAGACCCTGAGTTATATGCGTATTATCAAGAGTTGAATCGCCGCTATGAAGAATGGTATGAAAGTTTTGATATCTGTCCAAAAATGGTGATCGATGGGGATAAATATGATTTTGTCGAAGACCCATCCGCAGGGGAAGAAATCGTTCGTTTGATTAACCATCACACAAAAAAAATAGAAGAAAGAGCGTTAGAAATGCCCGCTCGTTACACAACAGATCGTGAAAAGGTGAAAGGAATCTTTTCATAAGAAAAATATGAGGTGTCAGTCACTTAACAAGGGACTCACATCTCATATTTTTATTTTTTTACTATGAAAGGATTTTGACGATAAAAGTGCCAAAGTTGAACGCTTTGGGTAATTGCAATGATCAAAAATAAAACAGAGACTAATAAAATGGAGAACGTATTGAATAAATGATGAAAAAAGACTTGAACGATTGCACCTGCGATAAATGCAAGTACCACTGTAAGAAAATGGATGAACCGATCAAATTCTGCTTTTTCTCTTGTTACCCAATAGTCGTAGAGATTCGTTGCTACCCCTTTTAAGTTTCCTGTTGTGAATAGATTCGTGTAGGCACGTCCATCGATTTTGTCAAAGGCAAGCCATTGGATTGCAGCGGTGAAAGCAATCATGATTGTTACAAGTGCAGGATGAGCATTGATCGAGGGCAGACTGACTAAGAAAAAGATCGCTGCTTCATAATAGAGAACAAATAGTCGCCAAAAGTGCTTTTCTTTTTTCTGGAAATAGTTAATCAGAAATTTTGTAAGTAAAATACCCAAAAAGAAAAACAGCGTAGAAAGAACCTTCTTGCCGACGCTTAGCCATTCTCCATCGAAACTTTGGATAATCGCTAAAACGATATTGCCGGTTTGAGCTGAAGCAAAAGCATTGTATTGGATATAAGTGTAACTATCCATAGCACCGCCAATAAAGGTTAGCAAAAGACCAATCGTACGTCCTTCGTGGAATGAAGTATTCATTTTTATTTCACCTTCAACTGAGATATATTTTCTTTATTATATTACCACATCATTCTTTTATTTTTCGGAAATATTAAAGATTATTTTCAGAAAAAAATCTACTCGCTAAAGCCGTTTTATTTTTGTGTAAGGTCTGTTAGTATAAAGGAAACGAATCAGAACTTAAATGAACAGAAAGATGGGAAAAGCTATCAATCAAGGAAACGAAAAAGAAATTCTTCGTTTGCAAAGAGAACTCAAACATTGGGAAAAAAAGTACAGCAAGCTCCAACAAATTTTCCGGATGCAAGAAGAAATCATTGCAAGTTATGAGGCAGCTTATGGCGAAGCTCCAGGCCTGATCGACGAAGAAAAAGAAGATAATGGAAGCCATTCATTTTTCGATATGATGGAAAAACGTTCGTATAATCGATTTAATCAAGAACAAAAAGCGGCAATCACCTACAACATGGAGAAAAATTTGCGGATTATTGCTGGAGCCGGAAGTGGCAAGACGCAGACGATTTGTGCAAAGGCCGTTTACTTGATGACACAAGAACAAGTAGAAGAGCAACGGATATTGATGATTACTTTTACAAGAAATGCGGCAAATGAATTAAAAAAACGCGTAGATAATTTTAGTCAACGTAAGACTAATGTGCATATCGGCACATTTCACAGCATTTTTTTCCGTTTGTACAATGACATCCAAAGACGTTTTCCTGAAATAACGGCAACAGGGATACAAGGGGAATTTTCTAAAGATACTTCTTATAGGATCAATGGCATACTCCAACAGCTGATCCGTAAGTATAATCTATATGCATTTGATCAGTCGGGAGAAAAAACGATTTCGGCAAGATTGGATTATTGGCAGAATATGAATTTGTCGATTGAGGAAATCGTTGAAGTAATCCAGGACAAATTTGACTCGCTTGAACAAAAAGCAACAAAACCGATTTCTGAGCGAATGAAGTATCTCATGTCTGAACTCCAAGAACAAAAAAAAGAACAGAAGCTATTTGAATTCAATGATGTATTGCAAAATTTAAAATCTGCACTACAAGATGAAGCGGTCAGACGATATGTCGGTGAAAAATATGATTACCTATTTATCGATGAATTTCAAGACACGAATCCATTGCAATGGGAAATCGTACGTTTGATCACGAAAGATAGCCATATCAAGTTGATCGTAGTCGGGGATGATGATCAAAGTATCTATGGATTTAGAGGGTCAGAGCCTTCTTATATCAAAAATTTTGATCAAGAGTACCTCACAAAGACCCTATTTTTACTGACTAATTATCGTTCCCGCGCTGCAATCGTTCAAGGTGCGAATCGATTGATCACATTCAATAAGAACGATCGCATTCCCAAAGCAATGGTTCCAGCACAAAAAGAAACTGGTATTATGAGTGCTCTGTCTTTTGAAAATACACAAACTGAAAGTAAATGGATCATCAAACAGATCCATTCCTTTATAAAAAGCAATGGGAAGTATAAAGAGTCGATCGTGTTATATCGTTCGTTATCACAAACGCAACAGTTAGTCCAAGACCTCCTACAAACAGAAATTCCATTTGTATTGGAAGCAGATGGGCAATATGAAGGAGTATTTGGTATACGGACTTTTCAACAGTTTTACCAGAAATTAGTACTTTGGTACGAAGCGCCTACGCAGCAGAAAAAAAATCATGCGTATAAGCAGTTATTGCATCAGCTAATGATGAACTGCTATCTGAAAAAAGCTGAATGTGATTTCTTTTTTTCAAATGAGAATAAGAAAAAAGATATCATAAACTATCTCTTGGCAGTGAGTCCTAATATGAAATCAAAGGAAAAAGAACTACGCTCTTTTATTGGAGAAATCAACGCTCTTGAAAAAAATGAGAACCATAAGATTGAATCATTGATAAAAGGTTTTCTAAAATTGCTGAAACCTGCTAAAGAAATGGATGGTACGGAAAAAGAATGGTTGTCCGAGACTATCAAAAAATATCCGACACTGACTCAACTAATGGGCTTAGAGAAAGAAACACAAGTACTAGCAAAGCAATTAAAAATCCGCCTGACTGCTTATCGTCAAGGAAAACTGGATGCATTGTGCATCCAAAGCATTCATCGAAGTAAAGGATTGAGCTATCGGAATGTCTTTTTGATTGGTTGCAATGAAGGACTGATCCCTTATAATGGAGCAACTGAAAAAAATGCTTTAAGCAACAAACAAATAAAGGCAGAACATCTAACTACTATAGAAGAAGAACGACGCCTCTTTTATGTGGCGATGACAAGAGCAAGGAATCGACTGTATCTGTGTATTCCTTTGATGAAGGGAACACGTCGATTAAAACCCTCAAGATTTATTAGAGAAACTGGTTGTAAAATTAAAAAACAATCGATATATAACTGAAAAGAGCAAGGATATAAATTTTTTTGTTTATATTCTTGCTTTTTTCTTTATTTTTATAAAAAAAGATTATAACTAGATAATAATAGAAAATGCTGATATACTAAGCACTCTACAGATATAGATTACTAAAGTTAAAAAAAACATGAATTTTATAGCTAATAATTGGTATTTTTTATGAGATTCAGTTAGAATGGGATTATAATTAAAAAAGAGTGAGAAAATGATAAAAGTATACACTTCACCTAGCTGTACTTCCTGCAGAAAGGCTCGCGCATGGTTGCAAGCTAATCGATTAGATTTTGAAGAGAAAAATATTTTTGCCGACCCGATAACAGAGAGTGAAATCCGTGAAATTCTTGCAGCTACTGAAGGAGGAGTTGAAGATATTATTTCTACTCGCTCAAAAATATATGAAAAGTTGGCTATCGATTTTAATGAATTGTCCTTGAAGCAAATGATTGTTCTCTTCAAAGAATATCCATCATTGCTAAGAAGACCGATCTTAATAGATGAAAAAAGAATATTGATTGGATTCAATGAAGATGAAATTCGTTCATTTGTTCCAAGAGAAATCCGCTCCGTCGCGCGTAATTTGATTTATATGCAGAACAGTATTTTTAGCTAAAAAGGAGGGGCCTTGTGAGAATGAAAGTGAAAATCTACGGTTCACTGCATTGTGTGACGTGTCTAAAAGCCAAGAATTGGTTAGAATCCAATCAACTGACGTATCAGTTCATTGATTTGGAACAACAGGAATTAACCATGACCGAAGCAGAAGAGTTATGTAACTTTGATGAAATGCACGCTGAACAATTATTCGTCACTTGGTCGGAAGCCTTTAAAGATATTCAAGTGGATTTAACTTCAATCAGTAAAAAACAATTAGCTCTATTGTGTAAACAATATAAAGAGCTGTTGAGACGACCTTTGATTATTATTGATGAAGTTCTATTTGTTGGATACAACGAACAACTAATGGAACAATTGATTTTAAGTGAATAGTAAAAACGAAGAGGAATAGATACTATATTAGAGGAAGTGGCAACTGCTCATTTCCTTTTTTGTTGGGAAGAAGAGGAGAGTAACTAAATTGAGAGTAAATTTGTATTGACATGTGCAAATTTACATGATATATTCATTTCTGTTGTTTTTATTAGACTTTTTTCTTTTTTGAAACGTTCAAAAAACAATGAAAAAAATTCTTGACGTGTGGGTGACCACATGATAAGATAACTAAGTCGTTTAAAAAGAACCTATTGAAAAGCTTGATTTAATCAAGAAAAACTTCAAAAAAGTTCTTGACAAATAACAAAAGATAAGTTATGATATACGAGTTGCTGAAAGATTT
>NZ_QPTY01000037.1:0-32645 GCF_005236045.1 Enterococcus sp. VV15 | reverse complement strand
TATCAAATGAACGTCTTGGCATAATCTAGATCCTCTCTTTCCCTTAATTTATTGTCTAGTTTATTATACCAAGTCCAACCAAAAAGTTAGACTTTTGGTCTAACTTTTTGGGGTCACTACATTTTTGGTGGTTTTTGTCATTTAAAAAGAAAAGTGAAGTTTATTTTTCGGAGAATCCACTCGTTGAGAAGATGCACCACTTATTTTTATCATGTTCATTCATGTACAGAGCTCTACCATTTAATTCACACTTTATTTAGTCAAATCGATTTTTTTACTGATCCAGTAGATGATGACGCCACTCACAATCATAGAAACCAACTCGCCTAAAGCAATGATTCCCCAATTAAAGAAAAAGGGTGCTTGATACAATAATTTTAACTGTCCTGCCACTGTAAACATGGAGAACGCAAAAATAAGCGCTGTAATCACCATTTTCAGTTTCATATTTTTTACTCGTTTCGTCACACTATAATTGAGCAATAGGACGATCAGTGTGCTGACACTGCCAACAACGACATCGATCAACCCAAGTGGCGAAGCCAAGTTAGCTAATGCTACGCCTAGTGTTACAGCACAAATATATTTTTTATTATAGAGGGACAGATAATTGAACATTTCTGATAACCGTATTTGGATGGCACCAAAACTGATTACAGACAATACAAGGGTGACTGCTACATATAAACCTGTGACCAAAGCCATTCGCGCAATTTCTGCTGTCGTCCAACGGTTTTTTGAAGTTATTTCTTTATGATCCATTTGTTTTATCCTTTGCAAGATAATATTCTTGGTAATAACTACGACCAAAGGATGGGAATTTTCTTCCAACTGAAGTGCCGTAGTGTAAGTTTTTTCTGGCCATACTGCCTATTTAAGAATAAGTGATCGTATAACCGTTAGCTCGTTTGACAATATCAGCAAAAAAGCTATTTTAAGAGCCAACCACCATCGATCGGAACGATTGCTCCTTGGATATAGCTGGCTTGAGGTGTTGCTAAAAACAACGTCAATTCAGCCACTTCTTCTGGTTTGGCCCAGCGTTTGACTGGCGTTTCATTTGCCACCCATTCTGCCATTTCACCGTCTCCTGCAAAATCAGCCGCATTCATTGGTGTTTGGATAGCTCCTGGTGCGATTCCTTTTACGCAAATACCTTGGGAAGCATAGTCGAGCGCTAATTGTTTGGTAAAACCAATAATCGCGTGCTTGGCACTTGTGTAGGCAACACCGCCTCCACCAGCCACATAGCCAGCGATAGAAGCCATATTGATGATCGTTCCAGAGGTTCGTTGAAGCATCCCTGGAAGTAGCAACTGAGTCAAGCGATACATGCTTTTTACATTGACCGCAAATATCCGATCCCACAACTCTTCATCCGTTTCTAACAATGGGTGATAGTCATCAAGTATCCCAGCCGTATTCAATAAAATCTCTACTTCACCGAAGTGACGATGACAGGTTTCTACCGCTTCTAAAAGTACTTCTTTTTTTGTGATATCTCCCAAGTAATACATAAAAGATTCTGGATAACTCGTGGAAAGTTCTCCCATACCACCATTTTGCTGATCCAGTCCAAAAACTTGGGCGCCTTGCTCTAAAAATGCTTTAGCTTGTGCATATCCGATTCCCGAAGCTGCACCAGTCACAAAAACAACTTTTTCAACTAAATCTGTATAGTGGTTTTTCATTTTACAATGACCCAGTCATCTGCCAAGATATCGCAAACAGTTGGGGCAAAACTAGAAAATCCTTCGTCGCTAGTTTTGATCAAAAAATAAGGAGTAACGGGACAACCGTCAAATTCATCTCCTGATACAAGAACAACGTAAAGCTCAAGACCGCTCCAGCCTTCACGAATCACTTTTGCTCCTTTTTTTACTTCTGGTAATATTTCTTCAAATGTCATTTTCTTCATCCCCTACGATTATTTTTTTCTTGGATCAGTCTTATCTTTTCAAAAAGTTCAATATAGTCTTTCAATTGTAACTCACCTGTTACGATAAAGTATTCTAGATCTGCCCATGGCTTACGGTGAACTTTACTCGTTGAAAGCAACAAATCGACATCTCTTCCACGATAGTCTGTAGGTAAAAAAAGCAACTGATAGTCATTGCGGAAAAAATTACGTAGCCCCTCTTCGATCAGTTGTTCTTCAAATAACGGAAAATCTGTCATGAGCAAAATCGTTATCTGAGGCAACTGTTGAGTGAATGCGCCCATTGTTTTTAAAACCGTCAGATATCTCCCCATCAAGAAGGAAATATTTTGAAAAGCCGGGTGTCGGACTTCTCTACGTTCTACTTCAAAGAATAAATCGAGCCAATGTTTTAATTCCTTGTTTTCAATCACTAGATGATTCATGAAATCACTGTCGTTGCCATCAATCGTTTCTTTTGCTTCGGGAAAAAGATACGCAAATAAATGGCTACTGAATAAATAATTTTCTGCTTCTTTAGATAAAGTTTCTGTTGGGAGTCCTTGTTCTGTTTGGTAGAATTCTAATGCTTCTTTCGCTTCATAAAGTGCGGTATAAGGCGGGGTCTGATATTTTTGGTGGAACGCAAAAATACTGGTACGGATTTCTTCATCCGTATAGTATTCTTCTCTTGTCATCAACACTAAAAAAAGCGCACCTACCTCATCCTCGTTTTGAAAATAGTTTGGAAATACCGGCTGCATCCACTGACAAAATTGTTTAAATAATGGATTATCTGTAATCAACTGCCGTTTGCGCTTGTTTAAGTCCACATAGTGTTTCTGAGACTTACGCAAAAAGAAAGCTCCCAACATATATTCCAACCTTCGTTTTTTGATTTCATTCAACCGTACATTAAAAAAAGCCATGATTTGTTCTGCGATTTTTTTCACATCTGTTTGGGAAATCGTCGCAAACGGCCAGATTTTTCCACGAAACAACTGCCAAAAAGTCATATGTAAATAGAGCCGAATGATTTCTTCTTCTCCCTGGGCCACATAGTCCCCACGTTGCAAAGAGATACCATAGGCTTTTAATTGTTGTTTCCATTCATTGATTTTTCGGTGGGCAGTTGATTCACTGATGTAATGCTTTTGTGCAAACTGATAAATCGTGTGGAAATCTTCAAAAAAAATATCATGCAATAATTGATATTTCAACGTATTTTGCACAAGATAGATGAGAAAACGCTCGTGCTCGATCGAATCTAAGGAATCATGAAAATTATAACCAGCACGGTGGGACTTTACAAATAGAGGTTGTGCTTTCCCACTAAAGTGCTGATAATTTTTAGATAGTTCACTTAAATATTTCGAGACACTGCGTGCATCTAATTGAACTGTTTGCGCAAGTTGCACAGCTGTATGCCATCCATGATCTTCAAAGCTTTCCAGCAGAAGGATTTTATAGTAGAGATCTTTGTCGAATCTCTTTAAATATTCAGATGACAAATACAACTTCACTCACTCCTTTATGCTAGAACGTTGGTTTCATTGTAGCATAAAACAACTGCTTCGACATTAAAACAAGCCAGCAAATGGATGGAACAATAAAGGTAAGATGAAAACTGTTAGAATACCATTGACGCAGATTGCTAAACCAGAAACGATCCCTTCTATTTTTCCCAGTTCAATTGCTTTAGCTGTCCCGATTGCATGGGAAGTACTCCCTAAAGCAACTCCACGAGCGACAGCACTCTTGATATTGAATATTCGAAAAATATGTGTGGCAATCAATGAACCAAAAATACCTGTTGAAACAACGATGGCAAGTGTGACTGCATTTACCCCGCCCATACTATGAGAAAGATCTACTGATATTGCTGTAGTTACTGATTTTGGCAATAATGAAATAACCATATCTTTCTTTAATGAAAAGAAATAGCCGATACCTACGCTGACCAAACAATTGGCAACTATCCCGGCTATAATGGCTGCCAGGACTGAAAAAACATTTTCCTTCAATAAATGAAAGTTCTTGTACAACGGAATGGCTAATGCTACTGTCGCTGGTGTGATCAGCATCGTCAAAAAGCTGCCACCGACATTGTAGTCTTGATAATCGATACCAGAAAAATGTAAAAATAAAATGATTACGAGGATCGATAAAACTAATGGATTGATGATTGGTAATTTATATTTGCGTAAAAATTTATCGGATAGAACATACACACCTAAAGTGACACTTAAACCAAACAAAGGATTACGGAAAAATTCAGTCAATTTGTTGTTCCTCCATCTCTACTTCTGGATCATTTGCTTTTCGTTTCTTCGTGACATATCGGACGATTGCTTCAATACCTTCTGCAGTTTTTCCTGCTACGACCATTGTCACTATGGAACAAATGACAACAGCACCAAGCAAAATAGGCCAGATCGTTGCAATATCGTCAAAATAATCAAGTAAGCCCACTCCAGCAGGTACAAAAAGGATCGTTAAGTTATTCAATAAAAAATCCCCTGTTGCTCCTAATCTTTCAGGATTTACCAAGTGCATCTCAAATGCCAAAAACAGGAATAAAATGCCAAGGATACTTCCGGGAATAGGTAGATGCGCAAAAACTCGTGTCGCTTCACCTAATACAGAAAAAAATGTAATGATAAAAAACTCTTGAAAAAATTTCATATATGAAACACTCCTTATGTCTTGTTTTCATTTTACTAACAAACTTTTTCTGAAAGTTTCAAAACATGCTGTTTCTAAGCAACAACATTTGAAAAGAATACTTGTTTTTTTTTGGTATATTTATAATTAAGGTTTGTGTTTTGCGAGAAAGTTTCGAGCGTTGATTTTTGGAAGTTGGTCTGATTTCTTTCATACATAGAAATCGCATTTTTAATCTGCACTTATTGCGACCACGGAAGAAAAGGACAGGCGAAACACTGCACCTATTGTGTTGATGTTTCTTTTTTTTTGCATTTTTATAATATTTTGGAGGTATATATGGATTACTCACTTATGACGCGTCTGGCGGCGGAAATGATTGGTACAGCCTTATTGATCGTTCTAGGAAACGGTGCTGTAGCTAACGTAGATTTAAAAGGAACGAAGGGTTACGGAAGTGACTGGATGTTGATAGCGGTAGGTTATGGCTGTGGGGTTATGATCCCAGCAATGATCTTTGGCGGAATCAGCGGAAACCACATCAACCCAGCATTCACAATCGCTCTTGCATCAAACGGCTTATTCCCTTGGTCAGAAGTTTTACCTTATATTGCAGCTCAATTAGTCGGTGCCGCAATTGGTCAATTGATCGTTGTAGCTTGCTACAAACCATACTATGACCAAACAGATGATGTAAACCATGTTTTAGGTACATTCTCTACTATCAATAGTGTTGGTTCTAAATTCAATGGTTTCGTCAATGAATTCTTTGGTTCATTCGTTTTATTCTTTGGTGCCCTAGGTATCACTAAAGCACCATTCTTCCAAGATAACCTTGGTACAGCTCATTTAGCTCTTGGTTTCTTAGTTTGGACATTAGTCGCTTCTCTTGGAGGTCCTACTGGTCCTGGATTGAACCCCGCGCGTGACTTTGCTCCACGTTTGGTACATGCTTTATTACCACTTAAACACAAAGGCTCATCACAATGGGGTTACGCTTGGGTGCCAGTTGTTGCACCGATTTGTGCCGGTATTGTTGCAGTCTTCTTATACAAATTCATCTTTATGGCTTAATCAAAGTCAAGCAGAAAACTGGATGCGAAAATTCGCACCCAGTTTTCTTTTTTTTGGAAAAATATATTCTGTTTACTCTTTTGAGTATGGAATAATACAGTAAAAAAGCAAGAAAAACAGAAGCAACTGAAATCAAGGTTCCGATTCACCCCAAAAGAAAAGCGCAGTCACTTATTTCAACTATCATCTATCACTAAAACTTAACGAAGGAGCGTTATCATGGCAATAACTGACTATACTGAAAGTGAACGAAAAGCTGAACTTTTAGCTTTACTTCTTGCATTGAAAGAAAATGGTTCGTATCATTCGACAGGTTCGGATGGCAAGATACTTTATACGTTACTATTTACGACATATAAGAAAATGATTACACAAGATCGACAAAATTTTTTTATACCCCAGCAACAGCAATCTGCTATTGCCACCTCTTTACAAAATACCATTGATTTTTATGACGCTACTAAACAAGGCAAGATCAAACAATTACTGGAAAATCTAAAGCCTGATGATCGTACCTCCTTCATGATCCTCCCCATCCAATTTTTGACGGAAGGAGAACAGAAACACGCAGCTGGATTACTTATACATAGATCCAATGATCAGTATGTCCTTTCCATATTAGACAAAGCACGTTTTTTTCAACAACGGACTGGCAGCTATCTCACGATCCCTGAGAAAAATATAGAAAAGCTCAGTGAACTACTTTTAGATAGTAAAAAATCTGATGAGATTTACCAAAATAGCCCTACTATTAGCTATGACAGATGGTCGAATTATGGGATTTTAAAAGCCTTTACTACTCTTTCAAATGAGCCTCAAGCAAAAGACTTAAAAATAAAACTAAGTAGACAAATCGAAGGAAATTGTATTATAGCCGGTGTCGATGCAGCTTTCAAAACAGCTTTGTACCATTGTCATACGGATATTTTCCAAACTATCGATACGCGTAAAGAAAAGCTTACACCAAAATACAATGTAAAAGAGAATGCTACATTTCAGATGCGTCGATATTTTCTCAACACCTTAAAGGGCAATGATCACAACGAAAATAAAAAATTAGATCGTATTTTTTCTTATTATGAAGAAAGGAAAAAAATGAAAAAGAAACTCTTAAAGCTTAACAAAAAATGGAAAAATTCAAGAAATCCACTTCTTAAGCTGATCTATCATCTGAAAAAAAACAGTATCCAAAAAAAACAGTACACCATTCATCATGGATTTAACAATATGATGAAACGCGATTTCTCTATTGTCCCTTTAAATAGCCTTCCAAAAGAAAGAGTTCAAAATCTTATAAAAAAAGACTATCAAAAAACGTCAATCGCAGAACTATACGCAAAAGTATCGCCATCAAAATTAACTTATATCCAAAAAACTAAAAAAAAAGATTCTCTTTCTCGTTGACTTCAACTGAAAAATGACTGTTATTTTGTATGGAATCAATACAAAATAACAGTCATTGCTTTTTCAAATTCTTCATGTAAATGTTTCGTACGATACGCGCTGAACTCCGAATCATGAGCACGCAATAACGTTCGCAATTTCATTGGATTGTAGCTGTCAGCCAAGTGATTCATCAAAACGAAGTCTCTCGTCAGTTGCCATTCATAATAATACCCAAATGGCCGGCAACTATATGTCGCGCCACCAATGACTTTGTCGGCAAACCTGCGATGTGTATGTCCAAAGACCACATGTGTGATATTGTCATACTGATCCAGTAAATCACCCAATGACTCTGACCCTAAAAAAGCATTTAGATTATTCCAACGTTCATAGGGAGCTGACTGATACACTATAAAGTCTTTTTTAGGAACAAAATGCGTAGAAAAAATCACCTTTAACTGTTTGGAAGAAAGGATATCCAACAGATTTTTTGTTTCTTGAAGCAAGCGATCATTCACTTCGAGATCCGTCCCTTCTCGCTGAATAAACCGATCATACCAGTAAAGATTCTTCATTCGAACGATGGCATCCAACTCTTTCAATTCAGAAAAACGATAATCATACCAACCGTTCATTCCTACTAAAACTAGTTTCTCATTAAGAGGAATATAGCGTTCATTCAGAAAATGCGCATCTGGAAAATGATTCATCATTTTCTCGCCATTGACATCAGCCAATTCATGGTTGCCAAAATGAAAGGACGTCGGCAAGCCTTTTTTTGCAAAATATTCCACAACGGCTAAACAACGATCTACTTTGTTCGCTACATCACCTGCCAAATGAAGGCGCGTGATTTCTTTTTCTTTTAATACTTGCCATAGGATCAGCAATTCATTTTCGCTAAACTTGTTGATGTCAACATGCAAATCACTGATGATCGCTAACTTTCCCATTTTACGACTACCTTCTGTTCTCTTTTTAGTCTCTATGAAGCATTTGTAAATTCCCTTTTAATAAACCACTTGGACCCTTTAATTGAAGACTATTATACGTTGGTTCCACTGCAATTGTTGTAGGGTCATCCATATACATCAAAGCACTTTTTTTCATTCGGATCGGACCAACTGTGGTTTCCGCTGTTTCTGAATATAAACTCAAATCTTTGTCCGTATCCTTTTTGACGATCAATAAACGAAAGGACGTATCGATTTGGCAAGTTACCCGAGTATCTGCGAATGGACCGTCACCATCTTCAATATCTAATAATAATTGTTCCTCTGCATTGACTTGAGATTGGATCTTTTCTTTTGCTTCCTCTGTTAACAATAGTTCCATTATCATCACCTCAAGTATAGCTTACTGATTTTATATTTTAGATGCAACTAACTTGTTTTTTTGTGCTGTTGCTCCTGCCATTCTTTTTTTGTGATGCCACGTAAAACGGTTGAAGCGATTTTTCCTTTCCAATGTCTCGCATCAGGAATGGTTCCTTCCTTCTTCATACCGATTTTTTCCATGACCCGTCCAGATTTAGGATTCTCTACGTCATGTTGCGCAAAGATCCGCACAAGTGCTAATTCTTCAAAACCAAGTGTCAATAATGCTTTGGCAGCTTCCGGCATATATCCGTTTCCCCAGTACGCCTTATTTAATGCATAACCAAGTTCTGCATTATCCTGTATTTCATTAACCCTCAAATCGATGGTACCAATCATTTTATGATTACTCTTCAACTCAATACCATATTTACCTAGAGGAGCTGCCATGAAAACATTAGCGATTCCCTGTTTCGCATCAGCTATCGTCTGGTACGTAGGAAATACATAATACGTTGTTTCTTCATCTTGTCCATATTCGTACATATCCTCTGTGTCTTTTAGAGTAACTG
Organism: Enterococcus sp. VV15; assembly: GCF_005236045.1. Taxonomy (NCBI): domain Bacteria; kingdom Bacillati; phylum Bacillota; class Bacilli; order Lactobacillales; family Enterococcaceae; genus Enterococcus; species Enterococcus sp. VV15. Next base: position 23,715 of record NZ_QPTY01000037.1, on the reverse strand, counting down.
GACGCAAGATCAAACGCTCTGTTTCGATTCTTTGGTGCTGGGCAAAAATTAAATTTCGATCAATCAATAATTCCATTGGCTTTCCCACCCCTACGTATATATTTCTAACTACTTTATCGAAAATATGCGACAGAATCAAGGATTTCACGAATTTTCATTGATATTTCCTTAATTGAACCTTAAGTACCGTCAAAAAAGATTGAAAATAAAAAAGCTTTAAACATTACTTGAAAAAGAATAACCTTTTATTCACGGTTTGTTAACATTTTTTCAGTATTGTTATCTTATTCAATTAAAACCTGGAGGAATCATTATGACTGAATACGCAAAAACGATCTACTTTATCGAAGAAACACAAAACATCGAAGGTTCCTACATTGAAGTGAAAACTTTGTTTGTCAATGATGATAAGCAAAAAGCAATTTCAATTTTTGAAAAATTAGCGCAAAAAAAATCAAGCTCATTTGGTTTGATTCTGAGTGAATACAAGATCAAAGCAGAAGAAAGCTATTTTTATCAGTTATTAAAACATTGGACAAAGCTTCCTGCTGACTTCTATCGAAGAATGAATATTTTGAATTACCGAGCACTAGCAGAGACAAAAATCTGACTCCTTCAAGATCCAACTAAACTACCGTATCGATCTCCATGCTTATTGATACAGACAATCTAAGAAGCCGATCCAAATGTAAAAAATGAATGTGGGACAAATCTAAAAATCAGTTTTGCTATAGACTCTCGAATAAACGGCGTCCAAAAGACAGATTTTCGGAAATTTCAAAAAAAAACGAGCAATACAAAAAACGTATTGTTCGTTTTTTCTCCAATTTCTCAAACCTAAACGACTTTTGTCTCGACCTCATTTTCGTGCCGTTTTCCGGCCTGTTCTAGTCTTCTTTTAGTTGAATGCTTGATTGACGTCTTCCACCATCAACTTCATTGACTCTAAGCCACCGCCACTTAAATACCATACATCTGGTTGTAAAGAAATGACTTGATCATTTTTACCAGCATCTGTCTGCGCAACTAATTCATTTGCCGACACGTTATCTTTACTGTCATCTCCGCCAATTGCTTTCGTACGATCGACAACAAAAAGGATCCCTGGATTTTTTTCTAAGATATACTCATAGGAAACACTTTGTCCATGCGTAGAAGCTTCAATTTGATCATCCGCTTGTTTGAATCCAAATACATCATGGACAAGGCCAAAGCGTGAACCTGAACCATAAGCTGAAAGCTGTCCTTCGTTCACTAGCGTAACTAAAGCTGTTTGTTCAAGCTTGCATGCTTTTTCTTTTGTTTTCTCAATTTCTTTCGTTAATGTAGCTAGTTCTTCTTTTGCTTTGTCTTCTTTACCAAAAATCTCAGCTAACACATTTACATTCTGCTGTACAGATTCCCACGGTTCCTTTGTATTGACCGCTAAATAAAGGGTTGGCGCAATCTTAGCTAGTTCTTCTTTGTAATCACTTTGTCTACCAGAAATAATGATCAAATCAGGCTGCAACTGATTGATCTTTTCTAAATCAGGCTCTTTGATCCCACCAGCCGATTCTACATCTTTATACTTATCTAAATAACTAGGTAAGTTTTTAGTTGCTGCTCCGATCACTCTATCCCCAACGCCCAATGCATCTAATGTATCTAAAGACCCGTTATCAAAAACAACGACTTTTTGTGGATTTCTTTGTACTTCCACACGATCTCCATTGCTGTCTTTAATAGATACGGTCGTTTGTTCGGTTGTATTCCTTGTTTGGGTAGACACCGTACTACTGTTTCCAATATTCCCACATGCCGCCAATCCTAATGTTGCCATCAATAAAACACTAAGTGCTAATCTTTTCATCTCTTTTCTCCTTTAATTTTTTTAGAAATAAAGACAGAATCTGCGTCCTTCAATTTCGCAAATTCGGATGTCCATTTCATACAACTCATCTAAAACTTCTTTTTTGATAATTTCGTTCGTTGTGCCTTGAACAAATAACTCTCCATCTTTCATGGCAATGATTTCATCTGCATAACTCGCTGCAAAATTGATATCATGGAGAACGATGATGATCGTTTTTCCTAATTCGTTCACTAATTTTTTTAAAATCTGCATGATTTGTACAGCAAAATTCATATCCAGATTATTCAACGGTTCATCCAACAAAATGTAATCTGTATCTTGGGCAAGTACCATCGCAATGTAAGCCCGCTGTAACTGACCACCAGAAAGTGTATCGATCGTTTGATCCGCTAATGCGTCTAAACCTAGATGTTCCATCGATTTCTTGACGATTTGTTGATCGTGTGTAGTTAGTTTCCCTTTTGTATAAGGAAAACGACCAAATTCAACTAATTCTTTGACGGTGATCTGCATACTGATCGTATTGGTTTGTCGTAAAATGGATAACTTTTTAGCTAGTTCCTTTGAGCGCCAAACCTTCACCTCGTTGTGATTCAAATAAATTTCGCCCGTATCCTTGGCAATCAGCCGACTGATCATTGACAGAACTGTCGATTTTCCTGCTCCATTCGGTCCAATAAACGCGGTCAATTGCTGTTCTTTGATAGTCAGATTGACTCCTTTCACCACCGCTTTTTCATGATAGTTCTTACTAACTTCTTTTAAGTCGATCATGTGATCGTCTTCCTTTCACGAATCAATTTTGTAATAAAATAAACGCCACCTAAAAATTCCACCACAATACTAACAGTCGTGTTCCAACCAAAAAGCTGTTCTACGAGCAATTGCCCACCCACTAAAAAGAGGACGGAAATCAAAAAACTCCCTAGAAATAATTCCCCATGTCGATAAGTAGCAAAGAAACGATAACTAATATTCGCTACAATAAACCCTAGAAAAGTGATCGGTCCCACCAATGCAGTAGCAATACCCGTCAGAAGACTGACACAGCATAAAACCAAAAACTGGAAACGATCTATATCAATCCCTAAATTGATTGCTTGTTCTTTTCCAAGATGGAACACATCAAGATAGTGTCTTTTATAAAATAAGAAGAACCAAGACAAACTAATGATGATCGTAGCTGGCAATAAATACTGATTTGGAATATTCCCAAAACTAGCAAAGAGCTTTCCTTGTAAAAGATCATATTCATTTGGATCCATGACAACTTGTAAAAAAGTGCTGATACTGCTAAACAAGGTACCTAAGATCAACCCAGTCATTAAAAGAAGAAAGACATTCGTCTGACCTTTCTTCAATAAAAAGAAGAATAAGAGCTGACTCAACCCCACCATCAATCCAATATTCAGTAAAAACATCCCTGTTCCTACCTGTTGTAGCATCGTCACTCCACCAAAGAAAAAGAAGAGAGTTGTTTGGACCAATACATACAATGAATCCAATCCTAAAACAGATGGGGTCAAAAATTGATTTTGTGTGATCGTTTGGAAACTGATCGTTGCACTGCTTGTAGCGAGAGAAACCAAAAGAAATGCAAAAATTTTTTTACTGCGAAGTGCCCAGGCGAATTGCCAATTCCCATAGGTATTGATCATCAAATAGCTGGCGATCACTCCTAGGGTAAGGATAACCAAAAGGGTAAATCGTATTCTTTTTCTATGCATTCTTTTTCCTCCTAACCAGCAAATAAAGGAAAATAATACCGCCAATGATCCCCACCACCACGCTGACCGGTACTTCATAGGGGTAAATAACGACTCGAGCGATGATATCACAAGTAAGTAAAAACACACTCCCAAATAGTGCAGTGAATCCCAACGTTTTATGTACCTGATCCCCATATAGCTTAGCAGTGATATTGGGAATGATCACACCAAGAAATGGAATCGTTCCAACCATGATTAATACGATTGCACTTGCAAAAGAAACAAGTCCTATTCCTAACAATTGCATTTTTTTATAATTGATCCCTAGGTTGACTGCAAAAGATTCACCTAAGCCAATAATGGTAAAGCGGTACGCAAAGATGTAAATAACCACCAACAAAGGAACCGTTACATACAATAATTCATACTCACCACGTATGATCGTCGCAAAATTTCCTTGTAGCCATGAAGACATGTTTTGTACCAATTGAAATTGGTAAGCAAAAAAAGACGCTACGGAACCAATGATATTTCCCAACATTACTCCAACTAACGGGAGCATAAGCTGATTTTTTTGCGGAAACAACCGTGTAAAAGATAAAAATAAAAGTGTTCCTGCAAAAGCAAAGAAAAAAGCTGTCAGAGAACGTAAAAGTAAAGGTGCCTGAGGTAAAAATAACATAACGACTAAAATTCCCAATCTTGCACTATCCATCGTCCCCGCAGTCGTTGGTGAAACAAATTTATTTTGAGTCAAGTGCTGCATGATCAGTCCACAAATACTACTTGTCGCTCCAACTAAGATCAAACAAATCGTTCGAGGGAAGCGAGTCGCTAAAAAAAGTTGAGTACTTTGTCCCCTTAAGTGAATCAGGTCAGAAAACTGTACATTTGATACACCGATAAATAAGGAACAGCAGCCTAGTCCAATCAAGGCAGCAATTAACCAAAAGTACCGCATAAAATCCTCCTCGTTTCTAATTGATAATGATTCTCATTATTATTCTAAGTGAACGTTTGAACAAAAGCAACCGCTTTTTTCTTTTTTAAGTATTTTCATCGTCTATGTTATAATCCTATTAGAGGAACTGAGAAGGAGGATAATCCGATGTCAAAAGACGATGTACAAAGCCATTTAGACAAAGGAATGTATGGTACCCCATTAGTAAATCCCGAGGAACAACACAAATATTTAGGTACTTTTCGTGAACGTTGTTATTTGAGTATGACGATTGCTGAGATGAAAGATCCGATAAACAAGGAGAAATTCATTGAAGAGATTGAAAAGCAGCCTGATGCGACGATTCTCTTGAATGGTGAAACCCCAATTGCGATCCAAAATCAATACATCCAGCTTGCAACGAAGAAAAATGTCCGTTTTACAGTCGTCAATGACTTTGTCTCCGACGCTCCAGACAGCATTGGGTTACTCTTAGCTGCGAAACAAGCGGTGAATGAACCAGTCATTGACGTAGAAGAAAAATATCCCAAAGAAGAACAAGCAGAACCCGAAGAAAAAAACAAAAAGAAAAGTTTGTGGGATCGCTTGTTTTAATTCAAATAAGTATTTTCCCAACTGAAACGACCGCCAAAAGTCAGGAATCCTAACTTTTGGCGGTCGTTTTATAGATATTCATTTAAAACCAAAATACGTGTATAAAGCTTCAATAAATAAGAAAGGCACCACAAATTGATTTTCAAATGTCTTAGATTACTGATTTATTCATAAAGCTGTGCCTCTCCACCAGTTATTTCGGTCTAGCAGAAGAGATAAATATGTTTTTTTCGCTCTGTTACTTTTCAAAAATTTCTGGATATAACAATTGTAAAACATTCATTGTCAGTCTTCTGCCTTTTCCTGCAAACGGATAGACATGCATATGCATCGCTGGATTAAAGTTCGCTTCAATGATTCCATAGGCAGTTGGATTTTTCTCAGGGTCTACTTCTTTATCTGGAATGATCAAATCGATTCCACTGATTTTCGCACCTAATGCTTCCACCGCTGAAACTGCAATTTGTTTATAGTCTTCAGAAAATTCATCCGTCACATCAATGGAGTCACCTCCAGTACTGATATTTGAATTTTCCCTCAAATAAACGATTTTGTCTTTTGGGGGTACAGAAGATACCGTTAATCCCTGTTCCTTCAACATCAATTGTTCTAACTCTCCCAGTTGGATTAGTTCCAATGGTGCGCGATGGTTCGTTCCTCGTAACGGGTCAAGATTCTTTTCAGCAACTAACTCCTCTATTGTTCGCACACCGTCTCCTACGACATTTGCAGGAACTCGAAGCAAGATGGCTTGGACCTCACCGTTGATCACAAAGAAACGGTACTCCGTTCCCGGCATGAATTCCTCGACTAAAACAGAAGCATCCTCCCTAAATGCGATAGCTAATCCCGCTTGATAATCTTCTAAGCTTGCTCCATCTTTGAAGATAGTGATTCCTAGCCCATAATTCGTAGACTTCGGTTTGATCACAAATGCTTGCTTGGCAAATCGCGGATATGCTTTTATCGCTTCTTCCATTGATGTAAATTCTGCACCATTTGGTACACGGAATCCTGCTTCTTTTAAAATTTTCTTCGTGACTGTCTTATTCTCCATGATCAAAGGAACGATATAACTATCTTTACTTGTCATATTTGCATTTTTCACATATTCGATATGTTTCTGATGTTGTAATCGTAAAAATTGATCAGCTTCATCAATTACTTTCACTTCTACTCCTTTTTGGATCGCATCAAATAAAAAGATTTGTGTAGAAAGTTCCATATCTCTAAAACCTGCTAATTGATAAGGACGTGCATGTGCTTCTTCATCATATTTTTTACCTAGGTTCAGGGCAAACTCGTGCTGACTTTTTTCCTTTGCTTCTTGATAGATTTTTCCTGCTAAAGTCTCTGCTGGTTGTAGCATTTTCTCAATCATTTTCTCAATCAAAGAGATCGCTGTTGGCTGTTCTAACTCGATCAGCATTTCTTTCATCCCATTCAATACCTTAAGCCCTTCTTCAAGAAAAGCAGTTTGCTTCAACGGGTGTTCAAGAGAAACTACTTCATTTTTATCCGTACCTTCTTTCACCCAAGCATCTGGTTCTTGTTCTTCTTCTACCCACAACATGTACGTCAAAAATAGTTGCAAAAATTTCACTTGTTCTGGATTGATTCCGAGACGTGCATAGGGATTCAGGTCAATGTTTCGCAACTCGATGTATCGTACTCCATTTGTCGTCAGATCCGCTACTCGTTTCCCGCCACGAAAGCGTATAGGTGTGTAAAATTCTTTTTCTTCTGACAATTTTCCTTCTTCCACCATCTGTTCGATATCGGATAAATAGCGTTCCATTGATGAATAAGATACTTTGACATTTGGATGATTCGTATAGCCAAATGAACTGTTGCGAATGCTTCGAATCGGCTCGCTTGGTGCAGGTTTATCGACGAAATAATTTGCTTCACTCAAAGGAGAAGCCCCATATAGATAAGTGATCAACCAACGGTAATGCAAGAAATTTCGCGCCGTTTTTAGATACAGTTCTGTTTTAAATGATATAAAATCAGGAAATTCCGTTTGTTGCGCAAACAATGATCGTAATAAATCATCGCCAAATTCAAAATTAAAATGGATACCGCTCACCATCTGCTTTCTTTTTCCATACTCTTTGGCTAGATAGCGGCGATAAAGTACATCTTCGAAATTCGCTAATTTCGCAATCATGATTTCTTCGTCTTTCGTCGGTAGTGCAGGAGGCATACTTAACGGCCAGATTATTTCCTCATCAGAGATCGACCGAGAAGCGACATCATAAATAGCCGCTAAATATTGGAATAGTTCCTCCACTGAATCAGTGACGGGTGTGATCAATTCAATTTGTGTTTCGCTAAAATCTGTTTGGATATAGGGATGGAATGCTCGATCACCAAATACCTCAGGGTGATCAGTTCGTGCTAAAGCTCCTGTCAGATCCACTCGTTGTCCTTCACGTTCAACGCCAAAACGTGCTTGATCGATAAACGGACGTGAGTTAGGATGCAAGAGTAAATATTTATAATTCATTATTCATTGTCCTCCAGTTCATATGCCTCTAATTATAGTAAAAAAACTCTAGAAAAAGAACGAAATTGTTTTAAAATGAGAAAAAAGAAAAATTCAACTTTTATGTAGAGCCCCATCTTACTTTCTTATGTTCTCTTCTCATTCTAAAAAAGAAGCTGAAGAACCAGAAAATATTTTCATATTCTCATGGTACTCCAGCTTTTTCTTTAGCTACGTTTGTGTGATCAATTATTCAGTTGATCATGGTAGTTTTTCCCCTAAATCAGGTACTTTCTTTCAAAGAGCAGTCATAACAGATTTTATTCTTCTTTTAATAATCCTTTGAACAAGCCCACAACAAAATCGTTTGGCTCGAATGGTTCCAAATCATCGATACCTTCGCCAAGACCGACTAATTTGACTGGTAGATGCAATTCATTACGGATGGCTAATACGATTCCACCTTTTGCCGTACCATCTAGTTTCGTCAATACTAACCCAGTAACATCCGTCGTTTCCTTGAATTGTTTCGCTTGGACCATTGCGTTTTGGCCAGTTGTCGCATCAAGGACAAGTAAAGTTTCATGGGGTGCTTCTGGTAATTCCCGTTGGATGACACGTTTGATTTTTTCCAATTCGTTCATTAAATTGACTTTGTTTTGCAAACGGCCTGCTGTGTCCACCAATAAAACATCCACTTGTTCATTTTTCGCTCGTTCCATTGCATCATAGACAACAGCTGCAGGGTCACCTCCGGCATTTCCGCGAACTACTTCTACCCCAGCACGTTCGCCCCACACAACTAGTTGGTCGATCGCACCTGCACGGAAAGTATCAGCGGCAGCCAGCAAAACTTTCTTGCCTTCGTTTTTATACTGATGCGCAAGTTTCCCGATGCTTGTGGTTTTTCCAACTCCGTTCACGCCGACAAACAAGATGACTGTCAAGCCATCTTCTTGAATGTTCAATTCATTGACTTCGTTGATTCCCTCTTCTTCATACAGATCAACTAATTTTTCAATGATTGCATTTTGGATCTCTGCTGGTTTTTTCGCATTCCGGAGTTTTACTTCTTGCCGGAGCGCTTCCGTGATCTGAATCGCTGTTTCAAAGCCCACATCTGCGCCAATCAGCGTTTCTTCTAATTCTTCAAAGAAATCTTCATCTACTGTTCGGAAATTTGCAAATAACTCATTCATGCGTTCCCCAAATGTTTTTCGGGTTTTTTCTAGTCCTTTGTCGTACTTTTCTTGTACTTCGACTTCTTCTGGTTGTTCTTCTCCAGTAAACGCACGTTTGATCTTATCAAAGAATCCCATAAGTTCCCTCCTAATCTAAAACAAATTTTTGAATGACTTTTGCCACACCATTTTCAACATTACTTGAAGTAATGTAATCTGCTGATTCTTTCACAGCTGGCACCGCATTTTCCATCGCTACACCTAATCCAGCATATTCGATCATCGGTAAATCATTTTCTTCATCCCCGATTGCCATGATTTCTGCTGATTCTAATCCTAGATCTTTCGCTAATAGAGAGATTCCATAAGCTTTTGTGACACCCTTAGGCATGAATTCCAGAAGCATGCTTCGTGTTTTGATGATTTCATATCTTTCATAGAATGTAGCTGGTATCTCTTTGATTTTTGGATCTAATTCTTCTTGTGGGTAAGCAATGACTGCTTTATTCAATACAAATTCATCTGTAATATCTGCCAATGTTGCTGGTTGAAATTGCAACAATTTATTCAACACATTATATAGTGATTGCTTCTTGGGCGCACTTGGCAACTGCAACACCCGATTATCTGATAAAACATCTAGTGGCAAATCCAACTGTTGGGCTAAATCATACAATCGGTGGATATCTGCGACTGTCATCACTTTCTTTTCCATGATTTCGCCTGTGTCATTTTTTTGGACTAGCCCTCCATTGAAAGTAATGCTAAAATCGCCTTCATCTACTAAACCTAGTTCTTGCAGATAGTGAGCCATCGCTGCTAATGGGCGCCCTGTACATAACACGATCTTGACCCCTTTTGCTTTGGCTTCGGCCAACACACACTTATTCTCATTCGAGATTTTTTTCTCTTCATCTAATAATGTACCATCTAAATCAATCGCAATTAATTTGATCATTTATTTTCCTACACTTTCGTTTCCATTTTTCCTTCTTCGTTGATATCCTCCATACGAACCGAAACGATTTTTGAAACTCCCGATTCTTGCATCGTCACGCCGTATAAAACATCGGCAGCGACCATCGTTCCTTTACGGTGTGTGACCACGATGAATTGTGTGCCATCTTGGAAGTCACTTAAATAGCGTCCAAACCGTTTCACGTTTGCTTCATCTAATGCAGCTTCAACCTCATCTAAAATACAGAATGGAACCGGACAGACTCGAATGATCGAAAACAGCAAAGCAATAGCTGTCAACGCTCTTTCTCCACCTGAAAGCAAACTCAAACTTTGTAATTTTTTTCCTGGTGGTTGAACTTCAATCTCAATCCCTGTTTTCAAAAGATCTGTTGGGTCTGTCAGCACTAACTCCGCACGTCCGCCACCAAACATATTCGGAAATACCACTTTGAATTCTTGACGAATCGCCTCAAAGACTTCTTTGAATCGTGTACGTACTTCATCATCCATCTCTTCCATCGTTTCAAAAAGTTGATTTTTCGCAGACAACAAATCATCCCGTTGAGTCGCTAAAAAAGTATGTCGCTCATTGACTTGTTCAAATTGTTCGATAGCACTCAAGTTGACGGGGCCTAAGTCCTCGATCTGCTCTTTCAATGACGCAACTTCAACACGGCTCGCTGCTACATCTTCTGTTTCTTCATAATCAGCGATTGCTTTTTCAAAACTGATTTGATATTCCGTTTGTAAGTAACCTAAATGAGTATCAAGAAGTACTTCTGCCCGATCTTTTTGCACTTCCAGTTTCGATTGTTCTGTCAGCTGGATTTTTTGTTGGCGATTTTGTTCTGCTAACCCGATTTCAAGCTGGTCGATTTCTTTCTGGATACTCTCACGCTGTGCCTTTGTTGTTGTTAATTCTATTTGTAATGCTTCACGTTTCGCTGATAGCTCGCCGATTTTTTTCTCTAAACTTTCTTCTGTCATCTCATGATCTGTAAAATCAGCTGTTAAATTTGCTAGCTGCTTTTCCAAACTTTCTTGACGTTCCAATGCTTCATTTTTTTGGACACGTGCTCCTCGCAATTGGATCTGTAAATGATTGAATTGCTCTTTTAAAACAGCCAGATCTGCTTGTTCTTGCGCTTTTTCAGCTTGGACTTGGGCTCTTTTCGCTTCCATCTGATCACTTTCTTGACTAAGTGATTTGATTTCTTCATCAATCTGTTGGCGTTGCAACTCGATTTCGCTCTGCCTTACTGTAAGCTCTGATTGCTGCTTCTGATACGTTTCAATAAATTGCTGTAATTCACGTGTTTCAAAATTCGATACTTGCTTTTCTTTTTCAAAACGAGCTAAATCATTCATGATATTTTGCAAGTGGTTCGTTACTTCTTGCTCTTCAAGTCGCAACTGTTCTCCTTGCGTACGCAAAATTTCTTGTTTTTCAGCCAAAATCGTTACTTCTTGCTGTAATTCTTGCACTTTCTTTTCTTGAAGTTGCAGTTGTTGATCCGCTTCTTCAAACGCTACTGTCAATTGTTTCAATTCTTGGTTTTGTGAGAATAAACTTCCTTGATTTCCACGTTTATTCGCCCCACCGGTCATCGAACCTCCGGCGTTCATCACATCACCTTCCAATGAAACAACTCGGTACTGATAGCGAATGGTTTGGGCGATGGCATTAGCACTCTCAAGATCCTTAGCTAATAGAATCGTTCCTAACAAATTATGGACAACTGTTTGGATCTTATCAGGAAAAGTCAATTGTTCACTCGCAATGCCTAAAAAACCGTCTACAGCTTCAGCTTGTGAAAGAATATGAGCTGGCAATTGTCGAGGTTTGATCGTTGTCAGAGGTAAGAAAGTTGCACGACCACCTCTTTGCTGTTTCAAATAAGTGATTGCCTGACGCGCATCGCGTTCATTTTCCACGATGACATGTTGAGCCGCCCCACCTAAAGCTGTTTCGATTGCCAAAGTGAAAGAAGATGGCACATCGATCAATTCAGCTACAGCTCCGATGATCCCTGACAGTTGTTGTTTGTGTTGTAAAACCAAACGTACCCCTTGATAAAAACCAAAATAATTTTCTTGGATCTCCTGTAAACTTTTTTGGCGTGCGCGCAATTGTTGCACCTGATTCATCAACTGATACATTTTTGGTTGTTCTTGTGCTAATTGATCATGGTATTTTTTTCCATTTAGTTGGATTTTTTCCAGTTCATTTTTATTTGCTACTAATCCTGTTTGGAGATGCTCTTGTTTCTTTGACAACTCCTGACGTTTGGCTGTCAACTCTAGCACAGAAGTTTCCACTTCTGATTGTTTTGCCAACACCTGTTTGCTTTTTGATGTTTCTTGCAAATATTGGCGTTCTAAATATTTCAGTTCATTCCCTACATTTGCCTGTTCTTGCATCAAATCAACATATTGATCGCGTAATTCAGCCAACAATTCTTTGGTTGATTTTTGGTATTTCTCTAATTCTTGTTGGGTCTTCATCAACTGTGTTTGCGCTTGTTGAATCTCTATTTCTTTTTCATTCACTTCTTTAGTCAAGTTTTCTTGCATCTTTTCGAAGTGTCTGACTTTCTTCTGCGCTTCCGCTAAAGAGGTTTGATACTCTGCAGAACTTTTTTGTGTATGTTTTGTCCGCTCAAGCAACACGTCTTTTTGGCCTTCTGCTTGTTTTAAGCTCTCGGACAAAGCAAGTAATGTTTGTTGTCCCTTTTCGATCTGACGATCTGCCTGCAGATTTTGTTTGCGTTTTTCTGCCAAGACTTCTTCTTGCGCTTGGATCTGTGTGGTCAAAGAAGACAATTCTTGATTGAATTGAACAAGTCTTGCTTGTTTCTCTTCCCAATCTTTTTTCGCTGCTTTGATCTCTGCAATCATCAAAGCAATATCTGTTTGCGTCAAGTCTTCTTTTAGGCGTAAGAATTTTTTAGCTGTTTCACTTTGAACAGATAAAGGTGCCAATTGTTCTGCCAATTCGTGGATAATATCTTGCACACGGCTAAGATTATCTTCTGTTTCAAACAATTTTTGTTCTGCTTTTTTCTTACGTTGCTTGTATTTCAAGACCCCTGCTGCTTCCTCAAAGATTCCGCGGCGGTCTTCTGGTTTACTGCTAAAGATTGCTTCGACTTTTCCTTGCGAAATAATTGAAAATGATTCTTTACCTAGCCCAGAGTCCATAAATAATTCTTGGATATCTTTCAATCGACAAGCTTGTTTATTGATATAAAACTCGCTTTCGCCTGTTCTGCGATACCGTCTAGTCACGCTGATCTCGTTGTAATCTAACGGAAGATAATGATCCGTATTATCCAAAGTAACTGTGACTTCCGCTACATTTAGTTGTTTTCTCGTATCTGAACCAGCAAAAATAATATCAGGCATTTTTCCGCCACGAAGACTTTTAGCTGATTGCTCGCCTAAGACCCAACGGATGGCTTCCGTAATATTGCTTTTTCCGCTTCCGTTTGGCCCAACGACTGCTGTTACACTGTTTTCGAAATCAATCACTGTTTTATCCGCAAAGGATTTAAACCCAGCTATTTCAATTCGTTTTAAATACACTAAGCATTCCCTCACTCACTTTTTACAATGCTGCTAGTGCATTTTCAGCAGCAGCTTGTTCTGCTAATTTTTTCGATTTTCCTTGACCTGTCCCGATCAATTTGTTGTCAACGTATACTTCAATCCAAAAAATACGTTCATGGGCGGGGCCTTCTTCCTTGATCAAGCGATATTCAATGAAGACGTCCCCTGATTTTTGCAATACTTCTTGTAGTTTTGTTTTATGATCCATCTCATGTGAAAAAGCACCTGCTTTAACTTTTGGAAAGACGACTGCTTTGAGAAAGTCATGGGCTGCTTCAAAACCTTGATCTAGATACAAAGCGCCTAAGAAGGCTTCAAACAGATCACAAAGAAGTGCTGGTCTAGTACGTCCTCCAGAATTTTCTTCCCCTTTGCCTAACATGATGTATTTATCAAAACCACATTCTTTTGCAAATTTTGATAAGCTATCTTCACGTACGATTGCGGCACGGGTCTTCGTCAATTTTCCTTCTGGAATATCTGGATATAAACGATATAGATATTCAGAGACCATCAATTCTAAGACAGCATCTCCTAGAAATTCCAATCGTTCGTTATCAGATAATTGAAGGTTGCGATGCTCATTCACATAGGATGAATGGGTAAAAGCTTGTTCAAGTAGATTTAGATCGTGAAAAACGATAGTATACTTTTCTTTTAGTTCTTTTGTCAGCTGATTGTCCATTTTCCACATTCCTTTATGGATATTTTTTCAATACTTCCTTATTATACTGGTTTTTTCATAAATTTGAAATGGTTGAAATAAAAGGTAAGCAAAGCCTTAATAAACACCCCCAAATTTTGATTTTTGCTATCCATTCTAGAAAAAAGTAAGCAATGAAGGCTATAGACACCACAAATAAGCCGAAATACGAGGCTGGGACAGAGGTATTTAACTCCAAGAAATAAGAAGAGGTTCACGAAAGTTACTTTTCAAATTTTTGTGAATTTCGGCTTATTTAAGAAGGAGTTGCTTCTGCTCCCACCGTTTATCCGTTTTTAAAGAATGAGACAAAAGTGTTTCTTACTTTTGTCCCACGCTCATATTTCAGCTCACTGTACCTATTTATTTCGATTTTAAGCTAGCAAGTAATCAGATTTTTTCAACTCAGTAAGATCGATGACTCGGCCTAAGCGCTTGGCTAATTCTAAATCGTGCGTCACAACTATAACTGTCTTTCCCTGTCGGTTCAATTCTTGCAGAGTTTGGATCACGATTTCTTTATTTTTCTGATCTAATGAAGCTGTTGGTTCATCAGCAAAAATTAATGGTGGATTCTTCAAGAATAGACGTGCTAACGCCACACGTTGCTGCTCTCCACCGCTCAAACGAAATATTTTTTGGTTTAACAACTGTTCTACTTGAAATTTTTCCAATGCGGCAACTATTTTTGATTGATCTTTTGTTACCAATTGCAAATTTTTTTTCACCGTTTCATTGTCGATCAAAGCAAAATTTTGAAATAGAAAACCCGCCTGTTCTTGAAAAAATTTCCGTTTGTGTTTTCGCAAGATTTTTTCCCCATTTATGAAGATCTCACCTTTATCTACTTCCTCAAGTTGTCCCAAACAATTTAATAGTGTTGTTTTACCAGAACCACTTTCTCCAATGATCGCTATCATCGAACCGCTATCTAAAGTAAAAGATAACTCTTCGAAAACCACTTTTTCGTTAAATTTTTTTGAGATGCCTCTCACTTCAATCATTTTTAATCACCTCGAGTCGTTGTTTTTTTTCAGCAATGTAAGTCATAACTAAAAGTAAACTCATTTCAAAGATAGCTACTGCTATCGAGCTCGCTAACCACTCTGCTCTCCAGAAAGATAAACTACTTAATACGACAAAAGAACTGACACTCATTTTAAGGTAATAATCTCGATGGCGCTGCCACAAAGTTTTTCCAAAGATATATTTAAGAAAAAGACGTTTACTGTTCATTTGAATATAAACCATACTTGAATAGCCTTCTATTGCCACAAAACTAGTAATCAAGAAACACCAAGTTATCACTGCTGTATAGTATTCAAACCGATTTTTTACAATAGTCTCATTGATCTGTCTTTCACAGCAATCAAACCAAAAAATTCTTTCTGTAGTTGATGCTCTTGGATAAAGTGCTGAACTTCTGTTGATTCACGAAATAGATACGTCCCATTCGAAATATCAGCTATCCAACTATCGATATTTGGTTCGATCAACGGTAGCGAAATCACTACAATCACAGGATCAAAAGCATACATGTTTTCCCATAATTGATGATTATAATTAAAAAGTACTTGATTTGATTGTGTATATAGTATGTTTAATTCTCCTTGATATACAGTGCTTTCGTAGTCAAACGGATGTTGATAAAAATTTAGATCTTTCTCTATTTCTTTCACAATAATACTGGTATGCCTTCTCTTATTTTCAGGAATCAATATATGGAAAGAATGTTCCTCTAACCTCTGGATTACATTTCCGCTCCTATCCTTTACATTTAACTCTCGAACGGCATTATGGTTAGCCACCCAGAGAGCATTTTTATCAACATAATTATAAAGTGGATGCTGTGCCATCAACTCTAGATCACTTAGAAAAACACCACCTGATTGCTCTCCTTTTTCTATCAGAGGTAATAATAACTGATTTATTTGGCTAGAGTTTTCTTTTTGTTGCTCCTTACTTTGTTTAAAATTTGGTAGTAATTGAGTACTATTGCTAAATTGCAGATGGTAGTAATCTGGAATCTGTGTCCAGTAATTTAGTTGTTCCTGCAGGATTTTATTCTCAGTCATTTTTGCCGAGAGCATTGCCACATTGAGAATCATGCACACCATGATCATTGCTTTAAGTAAGAGATTGGTGTTCGCTAGCCACGTGTATGGTTTTTCTCCTTTGATTTTTCTAGTAATAGTACCTAAAGCAAAAAAGTAGCTACTCGATACATGAAGAAGACCAATACATATGATTCCAAAAATAAGAATTGGGCCATAAAGAAATTGCATATGAGGGTAGAAAAAAAGAAAAGCTCCTAAGATTCCTGCAAACAACCCGACGTCACAACCAATATCTCTTAAAATAAGGCGATAGTTTGGACAGCCTAGCATCTCTCTGATTCCTATTTTTTTACGGATCGAGGATTTATAGAATCCTAATGCTACAATCAAGCATAAGAAAAGAATAAAGAATAATTGTCCGATACTACCGGACAACATCGAAGCAAAATAGAAAAACCACTGAGTCTGTTCAATTTCGACCTCGATTCCATTCTTATATAATTCCTCTTTCATGTCTTTAGGAGGTGCTTCGGTTATCAAATATAAGCCAAGTACTTCTTCATTTGTTAATTCGGAATAATCATAAAAAAATGTCGGATAGTCTGAAGGAATAACTGGATAACTATATGTAGAATTTTTTATTTTATCAAACGTATAGATTTCCTTTTTTGTCTGACCATCTTCGCCAATTCTAAAAATCAATTTATGTATAGATACCTGTTTTTCACGAGCATAATGGGCGATTTTTTGGAATATTTCTTGATTGTTTTTCTGTCCGTCTACTGTTTCCACCATAATGCTTGAGTGGACACTGGGAATTGCTGATTTGATTACTTCTGTGCCAATAAAGGACATACTATAGAAAAAACTAACGACAGTAAATAAAAAGAAAAAAGAATATATTTTTTTCATTATTTTAAAAAAAAGATACTTGAATAAAACCTACTCTAAAATAATACCCGAACTATTTTCAATACATGAAACCTCGTGAACTGCGACAAGGTCCTACTTGATGTAAAAGCAATAACTAAGTTCGGGTATTTCGTTCTAATGTTTTATCCTAGCTTCTCTTCTTTATCTCCACCACCATCCGGAAGTATTTCCAGTAAATGCACGTGGAGCCGTTGCTTTAGCCGTTCTACCGGGAGGTCCATATACTGTCTTCACCTGTTTCCCTTTAGCTTGTACCGCTACTTCTCTTTGCGTAGGGTAAAACTCTCCCCATACTGTGCCAAATCCGGGAATTCCTGTCACGCCCCCATAAAACGTATTTGTTGTGATTCTTGTTTGTCTTGGAAGTAAACTGTTTGTCTCATCTAGATCCAAGATCGTTGGTTCTGTGGTCACCACTAAAGGTTCAATCGCTTGTGTTGCACTGACTTGAGAAAGCGGGGTAAATAAAACAACCATAGAAAAAAGCCCAATGATACATGTCATATTCTTTTTGATTCTTCTCATCATCATTCTCCTTTTCAGTTTTACTTTAAGTCCCAACGAGCGATTTTTGATGTTTCCAACACCGAGTCGTTTTGCCTCCTTTCTTAATTTATGATGAAGAGCATTCGCTCTAGATCATCGCTGGATATTCGATTAGTCTGTCATTATTAAATAACGATTTTTAATATATGGATTTCTGACTTTGTCCCTCTCTTAAATAGTAAGCAATAACAATGTTATGTACAAACGATAACTTTTCATTTCAAATTAAAAAACATTCATAATCAACCGCATCTTAAAATAAACAAAAAAAACCACAAAACAGATCAACTGTTTTGTGGTTTTTTCTGATTTTTTTATGAACGTGAATCTGCTGTTACAGAAACTTTAGCCCATGGATTTGGTTCATCGTATGCCCAGTTCCAATCTTTTACGCGATCGTTGACTGGCAATACTTCATTACGGAATAATGTTGGGATTGCAAAAGCTTCATCGAAAGCATATTTTTGCCATTTCTTATAAGCTTCTTTTTGGTAATCCGCATCGAATGATTTATCAGAGCCGATATCATCAATCAATTTTGTATTTTCATCTGAAGCAAAGCGTGTGTAGTTGAATGCTGCATTTTTGCCCCACAAGCCATTTGGATTTGGATCAGTACCAGTATTCCAAGCTGCTTGGTATACATCGATTTCAGGATCATCATTTTCTAATTTGTCATAGAATGAGTTAAATTCGATCAGACGACCAGTTGTATATTTTACATCCAAACCGATTTTTTTCCATTGTTGAACATAGTAGTCAGCTAATGGTTGAGCTGTTTCGCCACCTGCCATTGATGCAAAGTTGATTGTCAATTTCTTACCATCTTTATCTTCTCTTAGACCATCGTCATCTACATCTTTGTAACCAGCATCATCTAACAATTTCTTCGCTTTATCCATATCTTGAGTATAACCTTTTAGGTCCTTGTCATGGTAACCTTCAAATACTGGAGGAATCAATGATGTTGCATTGCTTCTCAAACCAGCGTAGAAACGTTCACCTACTGCATTATTATCTAATGCATAGCCCATTGCTTGTCGCAATGATTTGTCTGCCATTTTTGAATTTTTGTCATAGTTTACAGTATTCTTAGCAGCATCCCATGTGCCTAGCTTGAAGCCTAGGTAAGTATAAGATGTTTGTTGACGACCTAAGTTTGTGTAGCCTTCTACATCTTTGTATGTGTCATACGTATCTGTAGGCATTTGGAAAACCATGTCATACAATTTTGAAGTCACTGCTTCTGTTGCACTTGCAATTGGCACTGATTTCATAGTGATTTTTTTCAAATTAGGTTTCCCGTTCCAGTAGTATTCATTCGGTAAATATTCTACAGATTCACCAGAGACAATATTACTCATATAGTAAGGACCAAAAGTAACTGGATTTTTACGTACTTGATCACTTGATTCCATATCTTTGATTGCAACGCCTTCAAGCGTATGTTTTGGTGCAGCATAAGCCCAAATTCCGCCGCCAGCTTGTAGCATACTTGGTTCTACTTTTTTATATTGGATTTCAACAGTTGAATCGTCTACTTTTTTGATACCAGAAATTGTATCTGCTTTTCCATCATGATACTCTTCCATACCTACGATATTTTGGAAAGTATCGTCATAGCGAATACCCGTGTAATCTTTGTTACCGATAATTTCATAAGGGAAAATAACATCATCTGCTGTTACAGCTTTGCCATCAGACCATTTTACGTTATCTTTGATTTTGATTGTTGCTTTTTTCGCATCTTGGTCTAAATCTAACGTTGCAGCCCCTTTATCATTGATTTTGAAACTAGCGTCATTAGCAAACAATGCTTCATGAGAAGGTGCCATGAATGCAGCATCATAAGCATCTTGATAGAATTCCCATTGGAAAAGTCCTTTGAACTGGCTGTCTGTTGCTACCGCAGCCTCTAGTTCGCCGTCTTTCACTGAATCTTTATCATTTTTTGTTGCTAAAGGAAACGTTAACTCTTTTTTACTGTCTCCTTTATCTGCGGAATTGCTTCCTGAAGAATCAGTACTCCCGCCACTACCGCAAGCAGCTAGTGCTACTACTGTAAGCAGTGTTGCACATCCTAAAACCGTTTTTTTCATATCCTATATCCCCCTTTTCTTTCTATCCTAGTCGTTGTCGGGCATCAGCAGAACGCTTGAATGCTTGACCAACATAGTTGATACTTAACATCAAAACTAAAATTAGAATTGACGCAGGTAACCAGATCCATTGTCGATTCACTAAAACTTCTCCACTGCTGGCATAGCCAATCAATGTCCCTAAACTTGGAACATTCGCTGGCAAACCAAACCCTAAGAAAGTCAAAGTGGTTTCGATCCCAATATTTGCCGCAAAGTTCATCGTTAAGTTGGTGATGATCAATGAACTTAAGTTCGGCATGATTTCACGGAACATGATTTTAAAATCGCCTGTTCCCATCGTCTTCGAAGCACTCACGTAATCACGTCTTGCTTCAGATAATGTTTTACTTCTGAATAATCGGGCTTTTGCCACCCAATAAAAAGCACTCATGATGAAAATAAATGACCATACGTTGTAATTCGCAATAATCGATACAAACACGATAATGATCAACATGATCGGTAGAATCATGATAAAATCAACGATACGCATCAAAATATTATCAACGATCCCACCGTAGTAACCAGAGATGATCCCTAAGCCTACACCAATGATGGACGTAATCACTGTGATCGCAAAGCCAATCGTCACAGAGTTTCTGGCACCAATAATTAATTGTCCAAGAACATCACGACCACCTTCATCTGCACCTAAAATAAATTTTGTACCTTCAGCGGAAATAGCACCCGGAACTGCATACTTGTCAAAGATACTTACGTACATCACTTTGTCTTGGTCAGTGAATAGCGCACCAATAAAAATGACTAACAATAAAACCACTAGTAAGCCTAATGAAAAAATGGCTATTTTATCTTTTTTAAATTCACGCGCAATCATTCGCAAACCCATTGGTGGGATGCTTTCTTGCGTAACTTCTTTCTTTTTATCGCTCATTTGCTTTTGCTCCTTTCAGATTGATTTTATTGGATACGAATACGTGGATCGACAATGCTCATGATGATATCTGATAGCAAGGTTCCAATCAACGTTGCAATTCCTAAAATCAATACTAAGGATGTAATAACCGTATAGTCTCGTTGACCAATCGCATCGATAAACAATTTCCCGACCCCAGGGTAACCAAAGATTTTTTCAATAACTACTGAACCTGCAATCAAGGAAGTGATTTCATATCCCATCTGCGAAGCCATCGGCAATGCCGCGTTACGGAAAATGTGACGACTAAATACTTTTTTCGTTGGTACACCTTTTGAACGGGCTGTCCGTACAAAATCCAGAGACTTAGAATCAATGACTTCACTTCTTAAATACTGGATCGTGACAGCTGTTGCTAAGAAGGCTTGGGTAATCGATGGTAAAATGATATATTTCATTCGGTCAAACAGCTGCGTAATAAATCCGCCCTGCAATCCCAAGGTCTGTGAACCGCTCGTTGGAAACCAGCCTAAGCGATAACCAAAAATAAACAGCATGATCAGACCAAAAATGAACAATGGTACAGCAAAACTGAAGAAGTTATAAATCACGACCACTTTATCTAAAATCGAATTTTGATATCTACCTGCTAACATTCCTAGCGGTACAGCAATCAAATACGTAATAATAACTGTCAAAACTGATAGATAGAGTGTATTGATGATTCGTTCACCAATCAAATCAGCAACTGTACGTTTATATAAGAAACTTTGCCCCAAATCCCCATGCAGTGCGTTGCCTATCCAACGGAAATATTGCTCATACCACGGATCATTCAATCCTGCGGCTTGTCTCATTCGTTCAATAACAGCTGGATCTTGGTTTGGATTGATCAATCCGGTAAATGGATCTCCCGGCATCGCTTTTGCCAACATGAAGATCAATACACTAAGTATGATCACTTGCGGGATCATCAGTAGCACACGTCTTAGAATCGTTTTCCACATTAACTAGCACCTCCGTCTTTCAACGCTACTTCATGCGTTGCTGTAATCGTACGTAAATCGTATACTCGTCCCGTCTGATCGTAATACTCATTTTGGTTTTGAATATACTCTTTTTCCACTTTTCGACGATTCTCTTTATGAAGTTCTCGATTTTCCACATCAATCTGAGGAATAGCCGAAAGCAAACGTTTGGTGTAGATGTGACGTGGGTCATTATAGATATCTTCACGAGTACCAATCTCAACAAAGCGTCCTTTATACATAATAGCAATGTTGTCACACATATGCTTTACGACTCCTAGGTCATGAGAAATAAATAAATAGCTGAGGCCAAATTCTTGTTGGATTCGCTTCATGAAGTTTAATACTTGCGCTTGTACAGATAAATCTAAGGCAGATACTGGTTCATCTGCTACAATTAATTTTGGATTCGTTGCTACTGCTCGAGCAACACCGAGACGTTGACGTTGACCACCCGAAAATTCATGGGGGTATTTGTACAATGCATCTTCAGGCATTCCTACGATATCTAGCAATCCTTTTACTTTTTTCTTTTCTTCCTGATCGCTCAGACGTTCGAAATTCCGAATAGGTTCAGCAATGATATCTAATACTCGTTTTTTAGGATTTAAACTGGACATCGAATCTTGGAAGATCATTTGGACATCTTTATTATAGCCGATTTTTTTTCGGTTACTTCGCTGAGTCACGTCTTTGCCTTCGTAAATGATCTGACCAGATGTAACTTTTTCCAACCCAACAACCGCTTTTCCGGTTGTCGATTTTCCTGAGCCGGACTCACCGACCAATCCATAAGTCTTTCCTTTTTCAATGATAAAATCTACGCCATCTACTGCGTAAACATGATCCGTTACTCGATTAAAGAAACCACTACGAATCGGATAGTGAACTTTCAAATCGTTGATTGTGATTAATTCTGACATCTACACCTCTCCTTTTTCGTCTCTAAAGTGGAAATGTTTGTAGCATGAGCAACGAACCAAATGATTCGGAGCAATTTCATGAAGAACTGGATTTTCTTCATGATCACTCGCGGGGATCCAAGGAATCCGAGGAGCAAAACGGCAACCTTCACGCGGCATGTTTTTTAAAGATGGAACAACCCCTTCAATCACATGTAGTTCCACATCATGATTTCCTTCTTGAGGAATAGAGTTCAATAAAGAACGTGTATATGGATGTTGTGGATTTTCAAATAATTCCTTCACACTTGCTACTTCAACAAACTGACCTCCATACATCACGGCTACACGATCCGCCATTTCAGCAACGACACCTAAATCGTGCGTGATGAGGATGATTCCTGCTTTTGTTTCTTCTTGTAAATCTTTTAATAAATCAAGGATCTGTGCTTGGATTGTTACATCTAAAGCAGTAGTTGGTTCATCAGCGATGATGATCGGTGGCTTGCAGGCAATGGCAATTGCGATGATCACACGTTGTCTCATCCCACCTGATAATTCATGGGGATATTGTCGTCCTACTCGTTCAGGATTAGGAATACCAACTTGTTCTAATAGTTCTAAAGCACGAGCTTGTCTTTGTTCTGCGTTCATTTTTGTATGGTAAGACAAACCTTCTTTTATTTGGTCTTCAATTTTCATCAAAGGGTTTAATGCAGATAATGGATCCTGAAAAATCATGCCAATATCATTTCCCCGAATCTTGTTATATAAAGTTTCGTTTAATTCGATCAAGTTTAAATCATTATATAAAATTTCACCTGTGATCTTTGTATTGTTTGGATCAAGTAACCCCATGATAGTAGTAGCTAATGTACTTTTCCCGCACCCAGATTCGCCCACGATTGCTAAGATCTCGTTTTTATCTAACGTAAAAGAAACGTTATCTACCGCATCGTAATATTCATCTTTAAGACGGAAGCCTGTATGTAGGTTTTGAACATCTAATAGTTGATTATCTGACAATCGAATACCCCTCTCTGCTCCCACGACGGAAGTTTTATTAATAAAAAATAATATTACACAGAATAAAAGATAAAGTCCATATAATTGTGTAAAAGATAAAAGGCCATGTAACAGCCCTTTTACGGTACAATGTTTTTAACCACAA
>NZ_QPTY01000036.1:0-33315 GCF_005236045.1 Enterococcus sp. VV15 | reverse complement strand
GAAAATATATTAAGTTTGATCAATGAGAGACCGGTAAAACATTGTATAGTATTTTACACAGGATTATGGACTTGACTTCCTTTCCTGAGAGTATTATCGCTGTTAGTTTAATACATCTAGTTTTTTTTGAAACACTATTTTTCTTATATAAAGAAAATAAAGTTGTCACATAACATTTGTCTGCATTAGAGCACAGTACTTTGGAAATTATCCTATCTAACTAACTTTTCTATAACTTGGAAAGATGATCTAAAGAAATCGTGAAGGAGTTGACTTCTATGATTAGTTTTTGTGCCTCCTGATGATTTTAAGAAAGAGCGGTCATTTTCAGTCCATCTCCTTTTTTTGTACTACTCGTCCAATAAAAAAAGCAATCAACCTCAAAATTTGTTTTCCAAATTTAAAGATTGATTGTTTTTTTATTTAAAGCGATTCATTGACACCTTGGATAAAGTCATTGGTGTCGACTTATCACAAGAAAAATCACGTGACCAAATATTAGTCTAATCCAATTTCTTCTCTTACAACTGCTGCGATTTTATCCACGTAATAATCAACTTTTTCATGTGTTGGTGCTTCAGCCATTACACGTAATAACGGTTCTGTTCCAGAAGGACGAACTAAAATTCTTCCTTCACCACCCATTTCTGCTTCTGCTTCTTCGATGACTGCTTTGATTGCAGGTACTTCCATCGCACCATTTTTATTACTGACACGGATATTTACTAATTTTTGCGGATAGATCGTTACTTCTGCCGCAAGTTCAGATAGTTTTTTACCTGTTTGCTTCATGATATTCAATAATTGGATTCCAGATAACATACCGTCTCCAGTAGTATTGAAATCTAAGAAAATCATGTGCCCAGATTGTTCCCCACCAAAATTGTAGTCATTCTTACGCATTTCTTCTACTACATAGCGATCTCCTACTTGCGTGATCACATCTTTTAAGCCGATACTTTCCACTGCTTTATGGAATCCTAGATTACTCATGACCGTAGTAACGATCGTATCTTTCTTCAAACGATTCTTTTCAGAAAGATATTTCGCACAGATGAACATGATTTTATCGCCATCAACGATATTTCCTAATTCATCAACTGCAATGATACGGTCTCCATCACCATCGAAAGCTAAACCAGCATCTGCACCTTTTTCCACAACCATTTCTGCCAATTTTTCTGGATGTGTCGAACCAACTCCATCATTGATGTTCAATCCATTTGGATTTGTTCCCATCGTATAGAAATCTGTTTCCAAATCTGCAAACAAGCGATTAACAGATGTTGAAGTCGCACCATTTGCAGCATCAACACAAATAGTCAATCCAGAAAGATCTCCATTGATCGTTTGTACTAGGAATTGAGAATATTTCAACAGACCTTCTGGAAATTCTTCTACTGTACCAAGCCCTTCAGCAGAAGGTCGTGGTAATTCGTCTACTTCTGCATCTAATAAAGCCTCAATCTCTAATTCTTGATCATCTACTAATTTAAATCCATCTGCACCGAAAAATTTGATTCCATTATCTTGCGCTGGATTATGAGAAGCAGAAATCATTACTCCGGCACTGGCTTTTTGTAATCTTGTTAAATAAGCGACTCCTGGAGTTGAAATCACGCCAAGTTGGAATACTTCAATACCAACAGATAATAATCCGGATATCAATGCTTCCTCTAACATCTGGCCTGAAATTCTTGTGTCACGTCCGACCAATACACGCGGGCGTTTTCCTTCTGTCTCATGCTGACTCAAGACAAAACCGCCACATCTACCTAATTTAAACGCTAATTCTGGTGTCAGTTCTTTGTTTGCCTCGCCACGGACACCATCCGTTCCAAAATATTTACCCATAATTGTAAATTTGCTCCTTTAACTTAATTTTCCGATGAATTCGTTTGACTCATTTGAGTACTGCTACTTGTTGATTCACTCGAAATGCTACTTTCAGAGTCTTGACTAGACTCCGATTGTTGTGATGAAGACGATGTCGTCGAATTCGTCGTTGAAAAACTTGTATTTGTATTGTTCTCTTTTTCAGCACCTTGACTTCGATTGGTTGAAGAACTGCTATCAGATGAAGCTAAAATCGGTGTGATTTCAACGCTCACTGACTTTGGTGAAATACTTAACCCTCGTTCAAGCGGGATATCGATGTTTCTTGTTGTCCGATGAGTGATACCTGAGACATCGATTGGTACAGGAATACTGTCGCCAATCAATGCAAGCTGTTCATTCGAACCAGTGACCACTGCATCTAGTTCTGAAAATTTAAAATCGTAGCTTTTAACACCTGAACCTGGTGTGCCTTGTTGTATTCCATATAGACGCACCGATTTTTTCGGTTTGATTGCATCTGCGGTCACTTTTACCTGAACAGGATCTGCCACGATACTCAATGCCTCCCCTGCCTGGTTCAACGCTTGAACAGGGACTTCACTATTGATACCTTCATCTTTAATCATGGAAGGATCAACAACAGCTACTACTTGGTGGATCTCAGATAGTGTTTTATCTCCTGTCGTGATCGTCACTTCATCTGGATCAACATTGGTTTTATCCAATTCATAACCAGATGGTGTAGATCCAGAAGGCACAACAGTTTGTACATCAAACGTTTTAGTCACTTTCTTTTCAATTGTAACGGTGATCGTTTCAGGTTGCAACCTCGATGTAACAGCGCTGCTTAGGTTACGTACTTTCAACGATACTTCATGTGTACCTTCCCCAACATTCGTTAGATCAGCAGTAACTCTAAACGTACGTGTGTCTGCATTTGACTCTGCATTCAATTGCACACGGTTAGCACTACTAAGCTTTACAGTAGCTGTATTCTCATAGCCGTGGATATAGTATTTATCCGTATCATATAATAGTTGAATCGGCACATTCGAAACAGTTTGACTATACGACTCGTTTCCAGATAGCGTACTCTGAACTGTCTGTCCGTTGGCATTAAAGTAAAGAACGATACTGAACAGTAATGCAACGAAGCCATACAATAGACTGGTACGTCTCTCCTTTGAGATCATTTCCGATCCCCTCCCTTAGTCATTGCGTCCAAGAAAGATTGAATCCCATTTTTTTTGTTTTTTGGTTTTTCCTCAACAATCAACTGTTTTCGTAATATTGTGAGGTATTCTTCTTGTGATAATCCAGGAATCAATTGATTATCTAATGTGATACTGACGTCTCCTGTTTCTTCAGAGACAACGATTGTTATAGCATCGCTGACCTCACTGATACCGACAGCAGCTCGGTGACGGGTTCCGAATTCTTTCGGAATCAACATACTTTCAGATAAAGGCAGATACGCACTTGCTACTGCGATCTTCCCATTCTTAACAATGACCGCTCCATCATGTAACGGTGTATTCGGGATGAAAATATTGATAAGGAGTTCTCCAGTAATATCTGCATCAAGCGCTATCCCTGTTTCAATATATTCATCTAAACCCGTATGGCGTTCAATTGTGATCAAAGCGCCAATCTTACGTTTAGACATATATTGAATTGCTTTGTCGAAGGATAAAATCATTTTTTCATCTTCTTGCTGCTCGCTTTTTGATTGTTTGAAGAGCGAACTTCGACCGAGATGTTCCAAGCCACGTCGTATTTCTGGCTGGAAAATAACGATTGCCGCGATCACACCATAAGTGATGACTTGATTCATCAACCATGATAGAGTATGCAGACCAATCAACTCAGCCACGATCCGAATGACAATGAAAATAGCCACCCCTTTTAGCAATTGGATTGCTTTCGTCCCTCTTAGTAGTTGGATCAGTTTATAGACCAAATACCATACTACCAAAATATCCAGTATGTTCACCAAAAAATTCAGAGAAAACAAGTCACCGGAAAACATTTGTTGCCAATAATCTAAGTTAAAAAGTTCTCCGATTTGAAATGACATAAAAAGCCTCTCTTCTCTTTTGAGATTTCTTCTTAAGTATATCATATGTTTGTATATCTGAGGCTTTTATGTCTGAATTTTTCCATTTTCACGACAATTTTTTCAAGAAAATTACATAGTTTTATTTTTTCAAAAAGATAAGAGGTCGAAATAAAAGTCGTTTAGATTTGAGAAATTGAAAAGAGGCTGGAACAGAAGTGTTTAACTCCGAGAAATAAGCCGAAATTCACGAAAATTGCTGTTCAAATTTTTGTGAATTTCGGCTTATTTAAGAAGGAGTTGCTTCTGCTCCCACCGTTTATTGTTTTTTAAAGAATGAGACAAAAGTGTTTCTTACTTTTGTCCCACGTTCGTTTTTTTGAAATTTCCGAAAAGCTTGACTTTTGGGCGCCGTTTATTCGGATGAGAGTCTGTAACAAACCTGATTTTTAAATTTGTCCCATATTCTCTAGATCCGAATAATCAGTGGAAACCGAAACCAACTTTTCGAAAATGAAGTTCAGTTATCCTAAATCAAAAAATAACTTTCGTAAATCATTTCTTAGCTCTTAGATCTCCATTCTCCCCATCAAACTTACCATTTATAAAAATATTTAAATCCATTTTTCTGAAACAAGACACTAAAATAGGAAAACACCTATTTTCTACGTGCGGCACGTTCTGCTCTTCTTGCCGCTCTTCTTGCTTCGGCTTCTGGATCACTTTTTTTCTCTCAAAGGCTTTTCGAGCGTTTCCTTTTCTTCAGCAGTTTCTATTTTTGCTTTGATTTTATCCAATTGACCTGTTAATGAAGCATAGTTATAGAAGCGTGTCTTCGCATCGTGAACTGTTTTTTCAAATAATTTTTCTGCTAATTGCGGATGTGCATTTTCCAATGATGAAAAACGTACTTGCTTACGCATAAAATCAGGCATTGTTGAAAAATCAGGTTTTTTGTAATCTAAAGTCATTGGTACTTTGTTCTTTTCGATTAATTCTGGATTGTATCGATATAGTGACCAATATCCAGAAGAAACGGCCTCTTTTGCTTCTTTGATCGATTCTTTCATTCCACCAAATAGACCGTGTGTGATACAAGGTGTGTAGGCGATGATCAATGAAGGCCCAGGAAATTTTTCTGCCTCTTCGAACGCTTTGATTGTTTGCATTTGATTTGCTCCAGAAGCGATTTGGGCAACGTAGACATTGCCATACGTCATCGCCATCATCCCTAAATCCTTTTTCGAAGCATATTTCCCGCTCGCAGCAAATTTTGCGATAGCTGATGCAGGTGTTGCTTTAGACACTTGTCCTCCTGTATTAGAATAAACTTCATTATCCAACACGAGAATATTGACGTCTGCACCACTTGCTAATACATGATCGATCCCGCCGAAACCAATGTCATAGGCCCAACCATCGCCACCAATCATCCATTGGCTATTTTTCACAAAAATGTCTTTTTCTTTTAGAATTGCTCGTAATTCTGGAACGTCCACAACCTCTGATTCGATCGCTGCTTGGAGTTTCGCAGCTCTTTGCTGTGTGCCTTCGCTTTCGAACAAATGATCTAACCAATCCTCCATCAATGCCCGCAACTCTTGTGAAACTTTCGGCAACAATTCGCTCATTGCTTTTGCTAAATCTTCGCGACGCGTTTGAGCCGCTAGCAACATACCATAGCCAAACTCAGCATTGTCTTCTAGTAAAGAATTTGACCATGCGGGGCCTTGACCACATTCATTCGTTGTATATGGAGAAGCTGGTGAAGCTCCGCCCCAGATTGAAGAACACCCTGTTGCATTCGCGATCATCATCCGATCTCCAAACATTTGTGTCAATAATTTGACGTAAGGTGTTTCTCCACAGCCTGAACAAGCTCCTGAAAATTCAAGCAATGGTTTATTGAACTGCGTAGATAATACTGAATTTTTACCCTTTACTGGATTTTCTTTTTGTTTCAAGGTCATAGCAAATGCCCAGTTGACAGCTTGTTCTTTTTGTTCTTCATAAGGTTTCATCACTAATGCTTTTCCTTTTGCTGGACAAGCTTCTACGCATAATCCACAGCCTGTACAGTCTTCTACTGAAACTTGAATACGGTATTTTAGTCCATCTGGCCCTCTCATATCCCGTACGATAAATCCTTCAGGTGCCTCAGTCATTTCCTCATCATCTGCCAAAAATGGGCGAATGGCTGCATGGGGACAAACAAAAGCACATTCATTACACATTGTGCAACGATCACTGATCCACTCAGGCACTTCTAACGCAACACCACGTTTTTCAACTTTCGCCGTCCCTAAAGGCATTTCACCAGTTGTCATCTGGTTTTCGACCAAAGTCCCAACGGATAAACTATTTCCTTCTTGTGCATTGATCGGTTCAAGCACTTCTTGAACATACTGTGATTGATACTGATTTGTTTTCACTGGAATCTCTAACGTTCGCCAGTGTTCAGGCACTTCCACTTTGTGAAGCAATTCCACTGTACGATCGATTGCCTGTACGTTTTTTTCAACGATCTTCATTGATTTATGTCCATAGCTTTTTAGTGCTTCTTCTTTTAAGAGTGGCATCACTTCCTCAAACGGAATGATGTTTGCTAATTTGAAAAAGGCTGTTTCCATCGCCGTGTTGATTCGACGACCTAAACCTACTTCTTGTGCTAGTTGCATCGCATTGATCGTATAAAACTGTATGTCATTTTCTGCCAAATATTTTTTTAAGCGGATAGGCAAATGGTTCTCCAACTGTTTTTCTGTCCATAACGTATTAAGTAAGAACGTCCCGCCTTTTTTCAAACCTTTTACTAAATCATAACTGTGTAGATACGCTGGAGTATGGCACGCAACAAAGTCCGCATGTTCAACCAAATACGTCGAGCGAATAGGTGTGTCACCAAAACGCAAGTGCGAAACAGTTAGCCCACCAGATTTCTTAGAGTCATAGTAAAAGTACCCTTGTGCATATTTATTTGTATGGTCACCAATAATCTTGATTGCAGATTTATTCGCACCTACTGTACCATCTGAACCAAATCCCCAGAATTTTGCCTGATACGTGTTGGGATTCGTTAAATCTAACGTAGGTCTTTTTTCAAGTGATTGATAGGTTACATCATCAACTATCCCGATCGTGAACCGTTTCTTCATATCTCTTTTTTCTTTTTGCAGTTCATCATAAACGCTGATGATCTGATCTGGTGTCACATCTTTTGAGCCCAGACCATAGCGACCACCAATCACTTTAGGTCGGATATCTGCATCATAAAGTGCGCTTTGGACATCTAACAAGAGCGGTTCACCACCAGCGCCTGGTTCCTTGCTTCGATCTAACACAGCGATAGCTTTCGTTAACTCTGGTAATTTTTCCAATAGATTATCAATAGGGAATGGGCGATACAAGTGGATATTCAAAAAGCCGACTTTACGACCATTTTTATTCAAATAATCGACTGTTTGTTCAATCGTCTGTGCTACTGAACCCATCGAAACGATCACTTCTTCTGCCTCAGGATCACCATGGTAAGTCACGAGGTCATATGCTGTTCCACGTAATTCATTGATTTTTTGCATATATTTTTGAACAATACTTGGCAATCGATCATAATAAGCATTGATTGTTTCCCTTTGTTGAAAGTGGATATCTGGATTTTGGTTGGTTCCACTGACCGTTGGATGATTTGGATTCATTCCTCTTTCTCGAAATAAAGCAAGTTTTTCTTGATTGATCAATGGTGCCAATTCTTCATATTCCAATACTTCGATCTTTTGGATCTCATGACTTGTTCGGAAACCATCAAAGAAATTCACAAAGGGCAGTTCCGCCTCAAGAGAAGCGAGGTGAGCTACTGGAGCTAGATCCATTACTTCTTGCACACTACTTTCTGAAAGCATAGCAAAACCTGTTTGACGTGCGGCCATGACATCTCCATGGTCCCCAAAAATATTCAGTGCGTTTGTCGTGACCGCTCGGCTAGCTACATGAAAAACGCTAGGAAGTAACTCACCTGCGATTTTGTACATATTAGGGATCATTAAAAGTAACCCTTGTGAAGCTGTATAGGTAGTTGTTAAAGCACCAGTTTTCAATGAACCATGAACGACACCTGCCGCTCCTGCTTCTGATTGCATCTCTACTACTTTGACCGGCTGCCCAAATATATTTTTCTTCCCACTTGCTGACCATTGATCGACTAGTTCAGCCATTGTGGAGCTAGGTGTAATTGGATAAATGGCTGCTAATTCCGTAAACGCATAAGAGATATATGCGGCAGCGGTATTCCCATCCATTGTTTTCATCTTTCGCATTTTTTCATCATCCTTGTTCAAATTCTCTTAAATATCTGTTCCATTATAACGTAAAAAAATCAGAAAACCTACTTAATTTGCAAATCTGCTCATGAAGTTTCCTTAGATGAATGTGGGGCAAATCTAAAAATCAGTTTTGCTACAGAATCTAATTCTGAATAAATGGCGTCTAAAAGCCAGTTTTTTCGGAAATTTCAAAAAAGAACAAAATACTATTATTTCTTCAAAAAAATGATTACAATAAATGAAAGAGGTGTTGAGAAATGGATATATCTGTGATTAAAGCTGAAAAAACAACTACAGCAAACAGTATCATGTATGGTGAAGATCAAGCACCAAAAAAAATGATCGAATTTATCAATCTAGCTTGTCCATATTGCCGTCAATGGTTCAATGACTCGTTTGACTTGCTTGAAGAAGCAGTAGAAGCGGGGAAAATCCAGCGTGTCATCAAACTTTTTGACAAAGAAAAAGAAAGTTTGCAACGGGGAAACGTCATGCACCATCACGTGACTGCTACTGATGGAAAAAAAGCATTGACTGAAATCAAAAAAATTTTCGATACGCAAGATGAATGGAAAGATTTAGGCTTATCTGAAGTTGCAGATTATGCAAAAAATCAGTTAGGTTTGACGGAACAAAAAGATTTTGATGCATCACAGGCAATCATCAATGAGGCGTCCGAGGCAAATATCCGCTTTGTACCTACGATCATTTTAGGTGAAGCCATTTTTGATGAGTCAATCACCCATGAAAAATTAACAGACTTGATTGAAGCTTCGATTTAATGTGCATAAAAAAACAGTTGGTCGAAAATCCAGGATATTTCTGATTTTCAGATCAACTATTTTTTTATCTTCTTTTAAATTTTTTTGATTGTCTACAATCAAAAATAAGTATAAGCAGCAATTCTTCTTGTAACAAAAGATTATTTTTCTATGCTAAAGGAATGGCCTCTTGAAGCGGAAGCTTCTCTTGCGTCTTTCGTTTCATGTAAGCTTTTATGAACGGCTCCCCATTTCAACTTGTTTAGAGGCTCTTTTTTAACTGTCTGCTTTTTATCCCACTGTTCTCTTTTCTCTTTCACTTCCTGTGCTCTGCTTGCCATCCGACAAATGGTTATTTTACTCACATTAAAACGAGCAGCAGTTAGCTCTAAGCTTTTCGATGTATCTAGATAATTTAAAATTGCTTTTTGTTTTTCTTCTGAATACCATTCTTTTTTAAAGACCACATTTCTTTCACGGCTCATTTTTGCACTTATTTGACGGACTGTATTTTCTGGAATTCCTGTGAGGCTTACGACTTCTTTAATCTTATTCCCCCTATTAAATAACTGTACCGCTCTTTTTTTATTAGCGATTGTTGCTGAGTTGTTTGTTAATCGTTTAATATTAGGGTACCTTGCTAACGATGTATATCCTATAATGTATGTGATCGCTTTTAACGGCAGATTGAATTTTTTTCTTACTGCTTCTCTTGTTATCCCGTTGTTTAAATCTGTTAGAATGGCCTCTTTTCTAATTTTTAGTACAGTTCTACTGTTAATCGAAAATTGCTTTGCAATGGTGTTGATTTCTATTTTATTTTGACACAACTGAATGATACCATTTTTTGTTTTTTCATCCACCTCAAAGTATTTTAGATTCTTTACTTTTGAAGGTGCTTGCCGCTTACTCACGATCTTTGTCGCTATTGCTTTTTTCTCTATGATGCGCTGACTGGTATTTATTTTTTTATGAAGATGTGCATATGTTTTACCTTCTAGAACTTTTTGTGCGATATACTGATTTCTGACTTTTTTGACCTTCTCACAATCAATGAATAATTCCGTTCCAATAACTTCAATTGTTTTTCCTTTTGCAAGCTTCGTAAGGATTGCCAAATTCTGAATCTTCGTGACAGTAGTCGTACTAAGATTTAATTGCTTCGCTACTTTTTTATGTGAGGGACATTTTTTAAGGCCGTTCGAACCTGTTGATGTTGCTCATTTAATTCCTTTAGATAAGTTGGCTCAAACATTTTTTGCTCATGAACTGTCAATGGCTGTTCTTCACCGATTTTTTTGACCAAATGTTCAATTTGGATCGTCCAAATCTCTTCTAGACTCAATCTGAAGTCAAAGGCAACTTCTTCAAGCGTTCGTCCCGTGGAAATTTGCATGAGCATAGCTGTATGCCAAATCTCCTTTACCACTTTTTCAGCTATACCAAACTTCTTCCCCAACGATCGAAGGGACTCTCCTTCTTCGATTTTATTGACTAGATATGTATTGCGATACTGGATAATCTCTTCTAGGCCAATAGGTATTTTTTCTGCAAGATTATTTGGTGATACTCCTCGTTGTAATTGTTGTATCACATAATCGTTTAGGATCTTGACGATTTCTGTCGGAATTTTATTTAAATTCTCGGCGATCATTTCCATCGTTTTTTTTACTTTCAATTGCTCACAGATGTGGTCAACTAATAGTTGTTTGGTTTTTTCACTTGACATTAGATGCATTTTTTTTGAAATTACAGTGATACTTGTTCCTTGTGCAATTTGGTCAATTACTTGTTGCTTGGTCCTTTCATCATCATCTTTCATTTTTTTCTTACCAGATTCTGTTTTTTCATCCATTGTCTGCCCCACCTTCTTCATCTTCTAACAAATGTTTCTATGTACTAAGCTTACTAAAAATTCTCAAAAAGTAAGAAACTGTTTTTCCTTAAACCAAAAAAAAGAGGCCGGGCATCCGATTGTCCTGACTCTCTAAAAAATTGTATAAGAAAAATTCAAAAGCTGTCTTATTTTCGATATCCACACACAGATGCAAATAGGGCAATTTCGAGTTTATTTGTCGTAAAAAAGGGAAAAGTCTGATAATCAACTTGCTTCTTCTTTCAATTTTTCCGCAAATTCATTGATTTTACGAATCCGATGGTTGATTCCCGATTTAGAGATTGCTCCTGACGGGATCATTTCTCCTAGTTCTTTCAAACTAACTTCTGGATGTTGTAATCTTAATTCGGCTATTTCTTGCAATTTTTCTGGTAATGCATGTAACCCCACTCTAGCTTCGATCAACTCGATGTTTTCAATTTGTTTTGACGCTGCATCAATTGTTTTATTAAGGTTAGCAGTTTCACAATTTACAAGCCGATTGACAGAATTTCTCATATCCCGAACGATACGTACATCTTCAAATCGCAACATCGAATTCGTTGCACCGATCAACGTCAAAAAGTCTGCGATTTTTTCTGCACCTTTTAAATAAGAAATATAGCCGTTACGTCTTTCCAATGTCCGAGCATGGAGACCGTAGTAATTCAGCATATCGCAAATGTCCTGATTGTGTTGTTCATAAATTGAAAAGATTTCTAAATGATAACGACTAGTTTCTGGATTATTGACAGAGCCAGAAGCCATAAATGCACCACGTAAATAGGAACGCATCTTTTGAGAATTCCCCATGATTTCATCCGAGACATGCCCATTAAACATCATGCCATCCATAATATCTAAATCCATCAATACGTTTTTTGTACCTTGCTTCAATCGCACGATATATACATTATTCTTTTTTAATTTCATTTTTTTCCGAACAAGTAATTCACTTCGAACATTATAATGATCTTTCAAAAGAGAATAGATACGTCTAGCGATGGCCGCATTTTCTGTCTGGACGTTCAAAACAAATTGTTGGTTCACGATGCCTAAAGAACCATTCATCCTTAGCAAGGCTGCTAATTCTGCTTTCGCATGTTCCCTGTGAACCTCTAACCCAGTCAGTTCTTTTTTCACATCTGCCGCAAAAGACATTCTATTCCCTCCTTTCTCTTTTCACTCATTTATCTTAAAAATTTACAGTTTTGATCCAAATACTAAGCGGAAAAGTTCTTCCACTACTTTTTCACCATCATGGAACACTCCGCCATTTTTCAATTCTAAGAAGTCCGTAGAAACGACACGGCACCCTTCATTTCTAAGTCCATTAAAATCATGTGCAACTTGCACGAGATATTCATCATAGATTTCCGGGTCCATATATCCTTCAGGAACTTTTTCCGTATTTACCAAGACCGTGTCGATAAACGGTTGCTTCAAATGCTCATGAAGCACACGGATATGATCCGCATCGCTAAAGTGTTCGGTTTCTCCTTTTTGGGTCATGATGTTACAGATATAAACAACTTCAGCCTCAGTCTGCACGATTGCCTCACCAATTTCAGGGATGACTAGATTTGGCAGAATGCTAGTGAATAAACTACCTGGACCTAAGACGACCATATCTGCTTCCATGATCGCGGAAACTACTTTTCGAGCAGCCTTTGCTTCTTTATCATCTGTTGTATTTCGTACATAAACATGATCGATCGTTTTCCGATCGATGGCGATCTTTGATTCTCCGATTGCCGTTGTTCCATCTTTGAAAACAGCATGTAATGTCAGTGGTGTTTCAGAAGAAGGATAGATGTGACCATCAACATGCATCATTCTAGCTAATAGTTGAATTGCCTCATATGTACTTCCTCTCATTTCAGCCACTGCTGCAATAATCAGGTTTCCAATTGTATGGTTTGCTAAAAACTGATCTTCTTTTTTAAAACGATACTGAAAAATATCCTCATAAAATTGGGGCATGTCAGATAGAGAAACCAAGACATTTCTCAAATCGCCTGGCGGAGCCATTGCAATTGATTCTCTGATTTCACCACTACTCCCGCCATCATCCGCCACAGTTACAATTGCGGTAATATCCGCACCTTGATTGCGCAAACTTTTCAATATGACAGGTAATCCTGTTCCACCGCCAACAACAACGATTTTAGGCTTGCGGATGCGATATGTCTTCATTTTCACGACCGATTCACCGTCTCTTTCCGCTTATCCTTATCACGATGAGTTACATTCACTTTGTAAGTTTGACCTAGTGCTTTTGCTAGACGTTCTGTCAAGGCCACAGATCGATGCTGACCACCGGTACATCCGATTGCAACAGTAAGACTGCTTTTTCCTTCTTTGATGTATCCTGGCAATACAGTCTCTAGCAGATCTAAGAATTTACTATAGAACGACTGTGTTTCATCAAATGACATCACATAGTCATAGACAGGTTTGTCTTTTCCTGTTAACGGTCTTAACTCTGGGATATAATGAGGGTTTGGTAAGAAACGAACATCCATAACAATATCTGAATCGATTGGCAATCCATATTTGAAGCCAAAAGAAACAAATTCGATGCGAAATCCTTGATCTCCCTTTGATTTGAAAGAATGATTGATTTGTTCACGAAGTTGGCGAGGAGTCAGCGTCGTCGTGTCAATGACTAACGATGCCTGTGTCTTCAAATCATTTAATATCGCACGCTCTTTGCGGATACCTTCTGTCACTAAACCATCCATAGCCATTGGGTGGGTCCTTCTTGTTTCTTTGTAGCGGGCAACTAGTTCCTCATCTGAAGCATCTAAAAATAAAATCGATGTATCGATAAAATTAGTATTTTCAATTTCAACTAACATATTTTGGATTTCTTCAAAAAACGAGCGCGAGCGCAAATCGACGCCCAGTGCCATTTTTGTCACTTTTCCTGATTCTTTGATCAATTCCCAAAATTTCGGGATCAGTCTTGGTGGCATGTTATCGATACAAAAATACCCCATATCTTCAAAACTTTGGATTGCTACCGTCTTACCTGCTCCACTCATTCCCGTAATAATCACTAATTGTAAATTATCAGCCATCCTGTAACGGCCTCCTCTCGTACATTATCTTTAAAATTATATCACTCCAGGCGTATCATTTCCACTTAAATCCATTTTTTATTAAAGATGAACCAATCCCTAAAGCAATCATTGTGATTTTCTAAATCTACTGGAGGCTGGGACAGAAATGTTTAACTCCGAGAAATAAGAAAAAATTAACGAAAATTGCTTTTCAATTTTTTGTGAATTTCGACTTATTTAAGAAGGATTCGCTTCTGCGCCCACCGTTTATTCATTTTTAAAGAATGAGACAAAAGTGTTTCTTACTTTTGTCCCACGCTCACTTATTTTTCTCAAAAAATAAGCCAGATCATTCGAAAATAAGATTGAGTATTTTCGAAATCATCTAGCTTATCCTTTTGAATAATCATACGTATGCTATTCCATCTACCTGTCTTTTGTAGTAGATCAAACAGATTCAGGTAACTTTTTTCGATTTTCTAATGCAAGTTCAATCGTCCGATCTGCAATCAACGATTGCGCATCAATCACTGGATAAGGATTATTTGATGCGAATTCTTCCATTAAAGATAACTCTGTGCAGCCTAAAATAACTTTTTCGCAATTCAATCGTCCCACTGCTTCATCTAAAATCTCAAAATATAAGTCTTTGTTCAACCGATCAGACTCTTTGATTTCATGATAAATCAAATAATTGATTTTTTCTTGAAGCAATTGATCAGGAATAACGACTTCAAACCCTAAATTTCTTACTTCAGCTTCATAAATACCAGCCTTCATACTGCCTTCAGTTCCTAAAATAGCTACTTTTCCAGATGTCTGTTGCCGAACAAGTTCATTGGCAGCTTCTCTTGGCATATGCAGGATTGGGATCGGTGTCGCGGCTTGTAATTCATCAAAAAAGTAATGTGCCGTATTACATGTTAAAACAATAAAATTTGGTTCTAACAAATTTTGCTTTTTGATATCATCCAGCAAATAAGGCATTGGATCTTCCTTTTTATCGTCTAAGATGAACGCTGTACGATCGGGCACTGTTGCATGATTGAACAGAACATAGTTCAAATAGTCCTGATCTTTTGTCGCCTTTATTCGATGATTGATCAAGCGGATAAAGCTCTCCGTTGCCATCGTACCCATTCCACCTAAAATACTGAAAAAGTTTTCCATGAATTAGCCTTCTTTCACATGAAAGTATTTTTTGAATCGAGGAATGTAGTTTCTGAACATATATTTCATCAACAACCAACGTTTAAAAGATCGATCTTTCTCATAAAAAACAGTTGTTCCATAACGATTTTCTTTAATCATTTGTGTGGCGATCTTTTTGTCTTCGTTTTCTTTCGCATACTCTAAAAAGATTTTTTTAGGTACGCCCATCCACAATTTTGCTTTGTCAGATTGATTCGTACCATACGTTGTTTCGGTAAAAGGTTCTCCGAATACGCGGTCTTCTGTTACAAATTTTGCTAGATTCAATCCATTTAAAGTAACAAAGAAACTACTTCTTCCTTGGCGAAGATTGATTTCAAACAATTTGTATTCTCCATCTCTTGAATCATATTTCATATCAAAATTCGCAAAACCTGTATACTTGATTTCTTCTAAGAAACGTTTGATCGTTTGATAGATTTTTTCATTGTAATCAGGCATGATCACCACATAGTTTCCAATAGAAGCTGGTGTAGGATCTTCCAATAACGGATGACCTAAACACATCATACGTACTTGGTGATTTTCGTCTACATATGCATTCAAAACACGCATGTTGCTATCATCGCCAGGAATGAAATCTTGTACGATCATTTCACTCGTATAACCCGCTTCATAGATACGTCCTAAAATCAAATCAAACTCTTCACGGTCGTTGATAATAAATGCTTTTTTACGACCTTCAAAACGAACTGATAAATATTCTACACTGTTTGCAGGTTTTAATGCGACAGGAAATTCAAATGGAATTTCTTGTTCTAACCGGCCACTTGCTAACATCTCTTTTCTTACGATTAATGTTTTTGGGTAAGGTAGTTTATACTCCTCACATACTTCATAAAAACTTACTTTGTTGATCAAACGTTCAAATAACAAGTAATCAATGTAAGGACAGATAAAGTATTCTGAAAGTTCTTCTTTGTGTTGAGAAATCAATTCAGCATATCCATCTCCACAAGCAATCAAAAGATATTTCTTGGTATCATCTGAATACTTTTCTTTTGCCAATCGCACGATTGTTTCGATAAACACTGGATCTTTGTCAAATCCTGCAATCACCTCTACATTGACGATCTTGCTGTACCGAGTGGGTGCCAATTGATTTGAGGCATACGCCTGACAAACTTTTCCATACGCTTCATGAAAGGAACGTGCCATGCCATAAACATTCATATCACTGCCTAATAAAATAGGGATAAATTCTTCTTTTTCAATACTCTTCATTTTTATCTCTCACTTACTCATAATCTCTAGTTTTCTTTTCTAACTACACAAGGAATATCATACCATAAAGAAAAAAGCAATCAAAGGAAACTCCTCCGATTGCTCAATTCTTTTTTGAACGGATTGAACTTATAGGAAGTTTTTATCTATACTAATCAGTGTAGAAAGAACTACCATGTAACGTATTCTAGAATATAGCCGTTAATAACACAAGAGTTAATCCGCTCTTTTAATTCTTTTTTAACTATCATATAACATTTCTTTTTTTTGTTCTTTAATCCATTACTTTTTTTAGGTAGCGACCTGTATAACTTTCTTTGACTTTTATCAATTCCTCAGGCGTACCAGTAGCTAAAATCGTGCCACCGCCTTCTCCACCTTCTGGTCCTAGATCAATGATGTGATCTGCTGTTTTGATGACATCGAGATTGTGTTCGATGACAAGCACTGTATTTCCCGCATCGACTAAACGTTGCAGTACATCGAGTAACCGTGCAATATCATCTGTGTGCAGTCCTGTTGTAGGTTCATCTAAGATATAAAAGTTTTTGCCATTAGAAATCTTGTGCAGCTCACTTGCCAACTTCATCCGTTGTGCTTCCCCACCGGATAGCGTTGTCGCAGGTTGCCCCATCGTCACGTAACCTAAACCAACATCTACGATAGTTTGTAGTTTACGACGTATCTTAGGGATTGGTTCGAAAAATTCTACAGCATCTTCTACTGTCATCTCTAAGATATCTGCAATACTTTTCCCTTTATAATGGACTTCCAGTGTTTCAGAGTTGTATCGTTTTCCATGACATACCTCACAAGGGACATATACATCTGGTAAGAAATGCATTTCGATCTTGATGATCCCATCTCCACGACAAGCCTCACAACGTCCACCTTTGACGTTAAAACTAAAACGCCCTTTTTTGTATCCGCGCATTTTTGCTTCATTGGTTTTAGCAAATAGATCTCTGATATCATCGAAGACACTTGTATACGTTGCTGGATTACTTCGTGGCGTTCTACCAATTGGACTTTGATCGATATCGATGATTTTTTCAATGCTATCATATCCTGTGATCGTCTTGAACTTCCCAGGTTTTGCAGAGTTACGATTGATTTTTTGTGCAAGTGCTCGTTTCAAGATACTGTTCACTAACGTACTTTTTCCTGAACCAGATACTCCTGTAACGGCAACAAATTCGCCTAAAGGAAATTCAACTGAGACATTTTTCAAATTATTTTCCGTTGCCCCAGTGATTTTTATCGCCTTGCCATTTCCTTTACGTCGCGTTTTTGGAACCGAGATTCGTTTTTTACCTGATAGATATTGTCCTGTTAATGAATGTTCATCCGCAGCTACTTCTGCTGGCGTACCAGCCGCTACGATCTCGCCACCTTGATGCCCTGCACCAGGCCCTACATCAATCAAATAATCAGCAGCGCGCATCGTATCTTCATCATGTTCGACTACAACTAATGTATTTCCCAAATCACGCATTTTTTTCAAAGAACCGATCAAACGATCATTGTCCCGTTGATGGAGACCAATCGACGGTTCATCTAAGATATATAACACACCGGAAAGATTTGACCCGATTTGAGTAGCTAGACGAATGCGTTGTGCTTCGCCTCCTGATAACGTACCAGAAGCACGGCTCAACGTTAAATAATCCAAGCCAACATTTTCTAGAAATGACAAACGGTCATTGACTTCTTTCAATATTGGGCGAGCAATGATCTTTTCCTGTTCTGAAAGTGTTAAAGTAGAAAAGAAGTTCACTGCTTTTTGAATAGACAATTCATTTGTTTGTCCAATATTCGTTCCATTGATCTGTACAGACAAAGCTTGCGGATTCAAGCGATATCCTTTACACATTTGACATGTAAGTTCTGTCATATATTGTCTCATTTGTTCTCTTGTAAAATCACTATTCGTGTCATGGTATCTTCTTTTGATGTTTTTCAAAACGCCTTCAAAGGTCGTTTCAACATCTCGAACACCGCCAAAGTCGTTTTCGTAATGGAAGTGAAAGATCTCATCTGTACCATTCAAAATGATTTCTTGATGCTCTGTTGGCAACTCTTCGAATGGCGTATCCATATCAATGCCATAACTCTCACACGCTTGCGCCAACATTTGCGGATAATATTGTGAACTGATTGGGTTCCAAGGGATAATCGCTCCTTGGCTTAGTGTTTTCGTCCGATCTGGGATCACGAGATCTTGGTCCACTTCCAGTTTGACTCCTAACCCATCACAGTCAGGACACGCTCCAAATGGTGCATTGAAGGAAAACAATCTTGGCTCCAATTCTCCCACCGTAAATCCACAATAAGGACATGAATAATGCTCGCTGAACAGCATTTCATCTTCACCGATCACATCAACTAGAACATACCCTTCTGCTAAACGTAATGCTGCTTCGATCGAGTCAAATAATCTCGAGCGAATGCCCTCTTTGATGACGATGCGATCGATAACGATAGCAATATCGT
This sequence comes from Enterococcus sp. VV15, assembly GCF_005236045.1. Lineage (NCBI taxonomy): Bacteria > Bacillati > Bacillota > Bacilli > Lactobacillales > Enterococcaceae > Enterococcus > Enterococcus sp. VV15. Next base: position 14,470 of record NZ_QPTY01000036.1, on the reverse strand, counting down.
GTTTTTTATTTTTTTCAAGTTCTGGCACTTCGCTTAGATCATAAATCTCACCATCTACACGCACCCGAACGTACCCTTCTTTTTGGATACGTTCAAACACTTTTTTATGTTGTCCTTTTTTCTTCACAATGATCGGCGCCAAAACCTGGATCTTTGTTCGTTCTGGCAATTCCAATACTTGATCCGCCATTTGGTCCACTGATTGACTCGTGATTTCGATATGATCATTCGGACAGATTGGATGACCGACACGAGCAAAAAGTAGGCGCAGATAGTCATTGATTTCTGTCACTGTTCCTACAGTTGATCGTGGATTTTTACTTGTCGTTTTTTGATCGATCGAAATTGCTGGACTCAGACCATCGATACTGTCGACATCTGGTTTATCCATCTGACCTAAAAACTGCCGTGCATAAGCAGAAAGACTTTCAACATACCTTCTTTGTCCTTCTGCATATAGTGTGTCGAAAGCTAGAGAACTTTTCCCTGAACCCGATAGTCCAGTCACCACCACGAACTTGTCTCTAGGGATCGTTACGTTCACATTTTTTAAATTGTGTGCTCTTGCACCATGAATAATAATTTTATCGTTAGCCATGTCATCCTCCTACTCTGAAGCTTTTAACTCAAGAATCATATCCCGTACATTGGCGGCGGTCTCGAAATCTAAAGCTTTGGCAGCATCTTTCATTTCTTTTTCTAATTTCATTAATAATGTAGCTTTTTCCTCTCGGGACATTTCTTCGTAGGATACTTGAACTGTTTCTTTCGCATCACCTTCAGATTCTTTCGTGATGGAAATCAAATCACGAATTTCTTTGATGATCGTCTTAGGCACGATACCATGTTCTTTGTTGTAAGCCTCTTGGACCGTACGACGTCGTGCAGTTTCATCCATCGCTAACCGCATAGAGTCAGTTACTCTGTCTGCGTACATGATTACTTTACCTTCTGAGTTTCTTGCAGCACGCCCAATAGTTTGGACCAATGATCGCTCACTACGCAAGAATCCTTCTTTATCCGCATCCAAAATAGCCACTAGAGACACTTCAGGCACATCAAGTCCTTCACGAAGTAAATTGATTCCGACTAAAACATCAAATTCTCCTAGACGCAAGTCACGAATGATTTCTGTCCGTTCAAGTGTTTTGATATCACTATGAAGATATTTGACTTTGATTCCCAATTCTTTGAAATAATCCGTTAGATCCTCTGACATTTTTTTCGTTAACGTTGTCACAAAGACCCGCTGATCTTTTTCCACTCTTTCATTGATTTCTCCGACAAGATCATCGATTTGTCCCATGATCGGCCGTACTTCAATGATTGGGTCAAGCAAGCCAGTTGGGCGAATAATCTGTTGAATCACCGTATCAGTCTGTTCATACTCATATGGTCCCGGTGTAGCAGAAACATAAACGATCTGATTTACATGTTTTTCAAACTCTTCTAGTCGTAAAGGTCGATTGTCCAGCGCAGATGGTAAACGGAACCCATAATCTACCAGCATTTGTTTTCTGGCACGGTCGCCATTATACATTCCTCGGATTTGTGGCATCGTAACATGTGATTCATCCACTACGATCAACGAATCTTCCGGGAAAAAGTCAAGTAGCGTATAAGGCGGTTCTCCTTCTTTACGTCCGTCCATATGTCGCGAATAATTCTCGATTCCTGAGGTATACCCCATCTCCAACATCATTTCAATATCGTAATTTGTTCGCTGTTCCAATCGCTGTGCTTCAAGCAATTTGTTTTCATTACGCAGAACGGCTAGTCGTTGCTCAAGTTCAGCCTTTATATTCGCCACTGCATGTTCCATATGTTCATCATTCGTTACAAAGTGAGTGGCTGGGAAGATAGCAACATGTTCCGTCTCACCAAGTACTTCTCCTGTTAAGGCATTGACTTCTCTGATCCTCTCAACTTCATCACCAAAAAATTCTACTCGCAACGCCCGCTCATCACGGGAAGCTGGGAAAATTTCCACGACGTCACCGCGCACTCGAAAACGACCGCGCTGAAAATCAATATCATTTCGTTCAAATTGTATGCCTACCAAACTCCGAATCAATTGATTACGATCTATTTCTGCGCCTTGTCTGATCGATACCACTTGTTTTTGGTATTCAAAGGGTGACCCCAGTCCAAAAATACAAGAAACGGAGGCAATCACGATCACGTCGTTTCTTTCTAATAAAGAACTCGTCGCTGAATGTCGTAATTTATCGATCTCGTCGTTTACACTTGAATCTTTTTCAATATACGTATCGCTTGATGGCACATAAGCTTCTGGTTGATAATAATCATAATAAGAAACAAAGTATTCCACCGCATTATTCGGAAAAAACTCCTTAAACTCTCCATACAATTGACCAGCTAATGTCTTGTTATGGGCAATGATCAAGGTTGGCTTATTTACTTTCTCGATCAAATTCGAAATCGTATAAGTTTTCCCTGTTCCTGTTGCGCCTAATAGTATCTGTGCTTTTTTACCCTTTATCACGCCATCAACTAACTGAGTGATTGCTTCTGGCTGATCCCCAGCTGGCTGATATTTCGACACTAGTTCAAAGTGGCGGGAGGTATCTCTTTCTATCATTTTTCATCCTCCTTTTCATTCTCTCCCTTTCATTTTACGACCCACAAAAAGAAAAGGAAAGCAAAGGCATTCCCTGTCTAGAAATTATACCACACCGAACATACTTTCGCTACTTAAATGTGTCAGGAAAGAATGTCAGCTTTTTTCATCGCGAATGTCATATTTCCTAACACGAGATGTCAGAGAAAGAGATTTTTTTCATTTTTTTATGCACAAAATCTTGTCTAGTTTATCTATTTTCGCCTATAATATAAAAACATGAAATAGTTATTGAAAAAATTAGGAGGTTGATTATGAAAAAAAGGCATTTGCTTTACTCAATTATTTTCATAATGACAGGACTTGTTACATTTGCCACTGGCTACAGTGTACAAGCTGACAATACAAAAACTACGGAATCAAGCACAAGCGAGACGATGCAAAAAATAGAGCCTAAAAAAGACACTTACGTCATTGCAAGTGATTCGGCTTTTGCACCATTCGAATTTCAGAACGCTGATGGTGAATATGAAGGAATTGACGTCAAACTCATGGAAGCTATCTCAAAACTCCAAGGCATCAATATCCGCATGGATTATCGCGGTTTCGCTGCTGCTCTACAAGCTCTAGACTCCGGCCAAGCCGACGGTATGATTTCAGGAATGACCGTAACAGATGAACGAAAACAAAGTTATGATTTTTCTGATCCTTATTTCAATAGCGGTATCCAAATCGCTGTCAAAAAAGGCGATACTTCAATCAAATCATATAAAGACCTAAAAAATAAAACTGTTGGCGCCAAGGTAGGAACTGAAAGTGCGGACTTTTTAGATGCTAACCAAAGTAAATATGGCTACAAAATCAAATATTTCGATGCAGCCGATCAATTGTATGACGGCTTGAAAGTTGGTGCCATAGACGCTATGATGGATGACTACCCAGTAATCGGTTATGCCATCAAACAAGGACAAGCACTTGAAACACCAATCAAAAGAGAATCAGGAGGTGTTTATGCATTCGCTGTCAAAAAAGGCCAAAACCAAGAACTTCTTCAAATATTCAACGAAGGTTTAAAAGAATTAAAACGAACTGGCGAATACGACAAAATCATCAATAAATATATTTCAGATGACAGCAGTTCAGAAAAAACAAAAGCAAACGAATCAACAATCGTTGGTTTAATCCAAAATAATTACAAATCCTTACTTAAAGGTTTATGGAAAACGATTCTTTTAACGCTGATCTCATTTGCTTTAGCATTAATCGTGGGAATCATTTTCGGCTTATTCAGTGTAGCACCGATCCGTGCATTACGTACACTTGCTACAATCTATGTCGATATTATCCGTGGTATCCCAATGATGGTACTAGCATTCTTCATTTTCTTTGGACTACCAGGTATTCTTGGATTTACCATCCCTGATTTTATTGCCGGGATCATCACATTGACCTTGAATGCTAGCGCGTATATCGCTGAGATTGTCCGTGGTGGGATCAAAGCTGTACCAGTAGGTCAAATGGAAGCATCTCGCAGTCTAGGTTTGCCATACAACCGTACAATGCAAAAAATTATTTTGCCACAAGCAATCAAGATCATGTTACCATCATTCGTCAACCAATTTGTTATCTCATTAAAAGATACAACCATTATTTCAGCAATTGGCGTTGTCGAATTATTGCAAACTGGTAAAATCATCGTTGCCCGTACGACGCAAAGTACGTATGTGTACTTGATCATCGCAATCATGTATTTGATCTTGATCACTGCCCTAACTAAATTAGCAAAAGTTTTAGAAAAGAAGGTGAAATAACATGGCAGAAAAAATCTTGGTAGAACATCTTGTAAAAAAATACGGTGACAATACTGTTTTGAATGACATCAACGTTTCAATCAATGAAGGCGATGTTGTTTGTATCATCGGCCCTTCTGGTTCAGGAAAAAGTACTTTTCTTCGTTGTTTGAATCGTCTAGAAGAACCTTCAGATGGCGATATCATCATTGACGGCGCACATTTGATGGATAAAAATACAGATATCAATCTTGTGAGACAGCATATTGGAATGGTATTCCAACATTTCAACCTGTTCCCTCACCTTTCAGTTTTAGAAAATATCATTTTAGCTCCAATGGATCTTAAAAAAGAAACAAGAGAAGCCGCAGAGAAAAAAGCAATCAAATTGCTTCAAACTGTTGGTCTCGAAGATAAGAAAGATATGTATCCAGAAATGCTTTCCGGCGGACAAAAACAACGTGTCGCTATCGCACGCGCATTGGCGATGAATCCTGACATCATGTTATTCGATGAACCAACTTCTGCTCTTGATCCAGAAATGGTTGGCGATGTATTGAATGTTATGAAAAAGTTAGCCAAACAAGGAATGACCATGGTCATCGTTACCCATGAAATGGGCTTTGCTAAAGAAGTCGCTAACCGCGTCATGTTCATCGATGATGGAAACTTTCTAGAAGATGGCACACCACAACAAATATTTGAACATCCACAAAATGAACGAACAAAAGATTTCTTAGATAAAGTATTGAACATCTGATCTCATCAGATATTGAAATGAACACCATTCATAAAGAACTATAGGTACACAAAAAAACGGATCGAGCATGGGACAAAAGTAAGAAACACTTTTGTCTCATGCTTTAAAAACGAATAAACAGCGGGAGCAGAAGCAAATCCTTCTTAAATAAGCCGAAATTCACAAAAATTTGAAAAGCAATTTTCGTTAATTTATTCTTACTTCTCGGAGTTAAACACTTCTGCCCCAGCCTCGATTCGCTTTTTTCATGTGCAAAGACAAAATATTAGCAATATCCCATTCAGTATAAAAAGACCGAGTAAACAACAGCAGTGTAATCCAACAGTTGTTACTCGGTCTTCATTTTTTGATTTGACTAAAACAATCGCCTTCAAGCTATCAAAAACGACTATTTACGCTTTTTTCCACCAAACGCATCCTTGACCTTATCAAAGAAGCCATCTTCTTGTTGTTCTTCAACCTTCATTCCACCAGCTTCAGCAAATGCACGCAAGGCTTCACGTTGTTGCTCATTAAGATTCTTAGGCGTGATCAGTTTTACTTTGACATGTTGGTCACCCGTAGCCCCACCACGAAGCTTAGGCGCACCCTTGCCACGTAGACGGAAGTTTGTCCCAGTTTGAGTTCCCGCAGGAATTTTCAATTTCACATCCCCATGGACAGTTGGCACTTGTACTTCGTCACCTAACGCAGCTTGAACAAAACTCAAAGGTAATTCATAATAGATTTCTGAACCATCACGATCAAAGATATCACTTTCTTCTACACGGAAAATAACATAAAGATCACCGAAAGGTCCACCATTTTCACCAGCCTCACCTTGGCCAGCTAAACGCATTTGTTGCCCTTCTTCTACACCAGCTGGTACATTTACCTTCACTGAGTGAGCTTTCTTTTCATGACCAGAGCCATGACAAGTTGGACAAGGATCTTTGATTTCTTTCCCAGTGCCATGACAGACATCACATGTTTGACGACTCATCACTCGTCCAAGTGGTGTCTGACGTTCTACATTGATCGTACCTGATCCATGACATTTGTGACAAGTCGTTGGTTGTGTTCCTGGTTTTGCACCATTCCCATTACATGTATGACAGACTTCCTCACGGTTGTATTTGATTTCTTTTTCAATACCAAAAATTGCTTCTTCAAAAGAAAGGTCTACAGTATATTGTAAATCCGCTCCTTGACGAGGGGCATTAGGATCAACCGTTCGGCCGCCTCCTCCAAAGAATGAGTCAAAGATGTCTTCAAATCCACCAAAGCCACCGCCAGAGAATCCACCAAAGCCGCCGCCAAAGCCACCACCGGCTCCGCCAGCTCCATAATTAGGATCGGTACCAGCATGACCATATTGATCATAGGCAGCACGCTTTTGCGGGTCACTTAAAATCTCATAAGCTTCTGATACTTCTTTGAATTTTTCTTCTGCATCAGGTTCTTTATTGATATCTGGATGGTATTTCTTTGATAGCTTACGATAAGCTTTTTTGATTTCGTCTTCAGAAGCTCCTTTTGCGAGCCCTAAGACTTCATAATAATCACGTTTTGTTGCCATAGGCTTTCCTCCTATTGGTTCTCATCATTTCCACGTCGCTTGTTATCATATCATATTTTTACTAAAACAAAAACTGCAACTTTGAAGTATTTTCAAAAGAAAAAGCCAAAGTAGCAACTTTGGCTTTAAACATGCGCAGTCTTAAAGAAACAGAGCCATAAAACCATTATCGGCTGACTATTTCAAACTTTTATGGCTCTATCGTTTTCTTAGCGACCTCTGCTTACTAAAGTGTCCAAAGGCCTTCCTCTAATGAAGACAATCTTGAACACGCGAAGAAATCTCAGCTCTATTCAAGACTTATCTTCCATATAAATAGCCTATTTACAAACAACTCGACGAGTCAATTATTTTTTGTCGTCGCCATCGACTTCTTCAAAGTCAGCATCGACAACATCGTCAGCTCCACCTTGTGCTGCTTCTGGATTTTCTTGTGCTTGTTGTTGTGCAGCTTGTTCGTAAAGTTTTACAGTAAGGTTTTGTACGATTTCATTCAATGCGTCACGTTTTGTTTTCATTTCTTCGATATTGTTTGCTTCTACAGCTGCTTTTAATTCATCACGAGCTGCTTCTGCTTTTTTCACTTCTTCTTCGTCAACTTTACCTTCTAATTCTTTCAATGTTTTGTCAACAGAGAATAGTAATGCATCTACATCGTTACGAAGATCTACTTCTTCTTTACGAGCTTTATCTGCTTCTGCATTTGATTCAGCATCTTTGACCATACGTTCAATTTCTTCATCTGTTAAACCTGAAGAAGATTTAATTGTAATTTTTTGTTCTTTTTGCGTACCTAAATCTTTAGCTGACACGTTAACGATCCCGTTTTTGTCGATATCAAAAGTTACTTCGATTTGAGGGATTCCACGTGGTGCAGCAGGAATATCTGTCAATTGGAATCTACCCAGTGTTTTATTGTCAGCAGCCATCGGACGTTCCCCTTGTAATACATGGATATCTACTGCTGGTTGATTATCTGCAGCTGTTGAGAATACTTGTGATTTACTTGTAGGGATCGTTGTATTACGATCGATCAATTTTGTAAATACACCACCCATTGTTTCGATACCTAATGATAATGGAGTGACATCAAGTAAAACAACATCTTTCACATCACCAGTAATAACTCCACCTTGGATTGCAGCACCCATAGCAACTACTTCATCTGGGTTCACTGATTTATTTGGTTCTTTACCTGTTTCTTTTCGAACTGCTTCTACAACAGCAGGAATACGTGTTGAACCACCGACTAAGATCACTTCATCGATTTCTGATTGAGACAAACCAGCATCTTTCAAGGCTTGACGTACTGGAACTTTTGTACGTTCAACTAAATCAGCTGTTAATTCATCAAATTTTGCACGAGTCAATGTCATTTCTAAGTGTAAAGGTCCAGCTTCTCCAGCAGTAATAAACGGCAAGCTGATTTGTGTGCTAGAAACACCTGATAAATCTTTTTTCGCTTTTTCTGCAGCATCTTTCAAACGTTGCAACGCCATTTTATCTTGTGCTAAGTCAATACCATTTTCTTTCTTGAATTCTGCAACCATGTAGTCGATGATCTTGTTATCGAAGTCATCCCCACCTAAATGGTTGTCCCCAGCAGTTGACAATACATCAAATACGCCATCTCCTAATTCAAGGATAGATACGTCAAATGTACCACCACCAAGGTCAAATACTAAGATTTTTTCGTCGCGGTCTGTTTTGTCTAAACCATAAGCAAGTGCTGCAGCTGTTGGTTCGTTAACGATACGTTCCACTTCTAACCCAGCGATTTTCCCAGCATCTTTTGTTGCTTGACGTTGCGCATCATTGAAGTAAGCAGGAACTGTAATAACAGCTTTTTCAACTTTTTCGCCTAAGTAATCTTCAGCAAAACCTTTGATATATTGAAGGATCATTGCAGAGATTTCTTGAGGTGTATAAGATTTACCTTCAGCTTCTACTTTGAAGCCATCTTCACCGATATGGCGTTTGATTGATGAAATCGTATTTGGGTTTGTAACTGCTTGACGTTTTGCTACTTCCCCTACTTGGATCTCACCATTCTTAAATGATACAACAGAAGGAGTTGTACGATTACCTTCTGGATTTGCGATGATTTTTGCTTCGTTTCCTTCTAATACAGCAACAGCAGAGTTTGTTGTACCTAAGTCAATTCCGATAATTTTACTCATAATTAACGTCTCCTTATCTTTACTAAACTTTTTTATTCAATCATGACTTTTTATTGCGCAACGATGACCATTGTCGGTCTCAACACGCGGTCATGTAATTTGTAGCCTTCTTGAAGCACTTCTACGATCGTATCCGCAGGAACATCTTCCGATGCAGGCACTGTTTGTACCGCTTGATGGAGATTTGGATCGAATGCTTCACCCTTTGCAGGGATTTTTTCAATACCTTCTTCTCTAAGTGCATGTCTCAAACTTTCCAAAACCATTTCCACACCTTTTTTCAGGCTGGCACCTTGGTCATCGGAAACTTCAGTTGATAATGCACGTTCTAAGTTATCGATAGAAGGTAATAATTTTTTTGCTAAATCTTGCGAACGATATTTTTGCAACTGTTCACGTTCGTTCTTCCCACGATTTGCCATATTCGCGATTTCTGCACGAGCACGCAAATATTTATCTTCCATTTCTTCAAGTTCAGCTTTCAAATTCTCGATTTCAAATTCTTCGGCTTCAATTTCAGAAACACCGGAATCTTCGACAGCTTCCATATCGATTTCCGGGTCGGGATGAGTATCCGTAACTTCTTGATCTAATTCTTCTTGGTTTTCTTTCACGATACAGTCTTCCTTTCATTATTCAGTCAGCTGTTTGATTGATTCAACCTTACTTGGAGAATCTAATCCTTACAATCCGTTTTAACACTAAGAACCTGATAAATCAAGTGAGCGGTAATAGTCGGCAAGTTTCACCGCTAATTCCTGACGATAGACATCCACCAAACCAAACATCTTAGAATACGGCATGCTAGTTGGTCCTAACAATGCTATTGTACCTCGACCATGCCCGGCAATCTCGTAACTTGCTTGGATCATACTCATATTCTGCAAAAGATCGTTTCCTAGTTCAGTACCAATCTTGATATGGATATCACTATCCATCGGCACGATCATCTGCATCAATTCATAGGTATCAGTCATAAAGGAAAACATCGACTTGAATTGGTCAAGATCCTGGTGTGGTTCATAATCTAATAGATTCATTTGTCCACTTACATAAACTTTATCTTCAAACGCATGACCGAGTACCGTATCAAAAAGATTAGACATCCCTTCAGTTGTTTGGAAGTACTTATGCAAGATCATTGGAATTTCTGTTCGCAATTTGTGATAGACCGTTACTAGAGGATCTCCCACTAGACGATCATTGACAATGCGAACCATTTTTTCTAGGTCTTGACTTCCTAAATTCTCTGGAAGTGTAAATATTTGGCTTTCCACATTGCCTTTGTCCGTCACGACGATTGCAATAATCTGTCGGCTATTCAAAGGAATGATTCGAAATCCAGTTAATCGGCGGTCTTTGATTTCTGGCCCTAACGAGAAAGTCGTATAACTAGTCAGCTGGGATAAAATTTCAGCAGATTGCTTGATAATCTCGTTGATTTCATGAAACTCTTTGCTTAAAGACTGCCGAATCTGTTGCAAATCATCGTTTGACACACGAGCCGGCTTTAGCAAATGGTCCACGTAATAACGATAGCCAAGTACTGAAGGTATCCTTCCTGAAGACGAGTGAGTCTTAAGCAAAAGACCTTCATCTTCTAGTGCTTTCATATCATTGCGAATTGTTGCCGAGCTTGCCTCGACTCCTTCTTCCATTAACGTTTTGGAACCAACGGGCACGCCACTACTCGTATAGCTTTGGATGATCAGACGTAAAATCTCACTTTGTCTTTGTGTTAACATCTTCCTCACCTCTTGTTAGCACTCTTATCTTCTAAGTGCTAACCCACTTACTAATATAGCAAGAAGCCCTACCTGTGTCAAGAAAAACAACTCTATTATTAGCACTCTCTTAAGGCGAGTGCTAATAATAGAGTTAACCAGTAAGACTATTGATCTAGCAGTATTTCATCAGCTTTTCAAACCTTTTTAAAAATACTTTTTACTTTCTTTTTTTGCTTTTTATAAAAATTTAACGTTTTAAAAATGGTTTCAAATTTCATCTCCTAATAAAAAACGTTCAAATACATTGTTTCCTAAAAATATTCCTTTAGGTGTAAGATAGATTCTCTCATCATCATTAACAAGCAAACCCTCATTTTCTAACTCAATCAGTACAGTCGAATACAATGATTCTATTGAACATTGGTAACGCGTTCGGAAGTGTTTTTTTGAAATTCCCATTTTTTTCCGCAATCCCAAAAACATTTCTTCTTCTATCTGATTTTTCTTAGACAGTTCCTCTTTTTCTAAAATAGGCAACTCACCTTGTCTCAATGGACGTAGATAATGTTGGATCGGTCCCTTATTTCGATAACGATTATTCCCAAGATAGCCACTAGCACCTGCACCAAAACCAAAATAGTGTTCATTGTTCCAATACATCAAGTTATGCTGAGACTCATGCCCAGTCAAACCAAAATTACTGATTTCATATTGGTGACGCCCATGTTTCTCCATTGCCTCGATCGTTTCTTCAAACATCCTTGTCTCTATTTCTTGATCTGGCAACTCCAGTCTCCCTTGTCGTACCCAATTCATAAACATTGTTTTATTTTCTAAAATCAATGAGTACAATGAATAATGAGGTAAATCAAGCGTTAGAGCCTGCTCTAATGTCTGACGATATCCTTCAAGTGTCTGACCTGGAAGAGCATAAATCAGATCAATACTTACATTATTAAAATTCTCCGCTTCCAAAAAAGACATCGTTTGATAAACATCTTCAGCTGTATGCTTTCGACCAATTTTTTTCAATAATTTATTGTCAAAAGTTTGCACTCCCATTGACAAACGATTAACCCCATAATTTTTCATCACCTGCAGCTTCTCACGCGTAAGGTCACCAGGATTGGCTTCCACAGTAAACTCTTTCCCCTCTTTAAAAGGTAAGATTTCCCGTGTGCCCGCCAACAAGCGATCCAACTGATTCGCTGACAGTGATGTTGGTGTGCCACCACCAACATATAACGTCTCTAAATCAGCCACCGGATATTTCTCAATCATGATTCTCATTTCTTCCAAAAGCATCTCAACATATTCATCGACCGGCTGCCCCTCTAGAAAGACTTTATTAAAATCACAGTAATAACAAATATGCTCGCAAAACGGGATATGGATATACGCAGAAACCTTACGCTCTGCGGAATTTATTGTTTCATTCATTAATTTTCTTTCTCCTTACGTCAAAAAGTCGTACTGATTTTCGACCTTCTTTAAACGGTGTTCAAGTACTAGCTCCATGAAATAAGCCATAAATTTCTAAAACATGAAAAGCTGTTTGAGAAATTTCTTTCTTATCGTCATCGGAGCTACCTAGCACTCTCACGACCTCTTATCAAACGGTATTCAAGCGATTGCTCCTGCGGAATTAAGTTCAAAAAATCCAAAAATATGGAAAGCTATTTTCGATTTTTTGCTCTTAATTCTTGGAGCAGACCATCGCTTTCATGACCTCTCATTAAACGGTGTTCGCAAAGCTGACCTTAGGCATTAAGTCAAAATCTGCAAAAATATGGAAAGCTATTTTCTCAGATTCTTCCTTAATTGCTCAGGTCATAGCGCTTTGCTTACAACCTCTCATATACGCATACTAAACGTATTTGGCAAACAAATCCACTAAAAAATCCAAGAATCGACTTCTTGGATCACTTTTTCTTTCGTAGCACTAGACACCTGGTTGTAAATTTCCAGTGTGGTTTTCATATTGGCATGGCCCACACGATCCATGATCGCTTTGATGGGAACGCCAGCTTCAGCTAATAAAGAGATATGGGTGTAGCGAAACGTATGCGTCGTCACATGCTTCTTAAACGCAGGGTAGCTTTCTCTTAAGATGTCTTTCACACATTTCACTGGCTTTTTATTGTTGCCATGACCATTCATAAACTCATTAAACGAATGATACACAACTGGCGTACCATTTTGGGTCTGAAAAATTGTGTTTGAAAAAAGAAAGGTCTCGGCAGCCTTCACTTTTTTGTGATAGGCAGTTTGATTCTTTCTTTGATATGTCTTTATAAAAGTTCCTTTTTCTCGTTGTTTCATCTCTTTTTGTCTCGCTTCATTTATTTGAATTCGATTTCGAATAATTGAAAGAGAACGATCATCCAAATCGATTTCTCGAATAGAGGAAATGGTTTTTGGCGGATTTCGTATGTATTGCTCAATTGTTCTACCAGCTGCCACTACGCCTTCATCAATCACTAATTTTTTTGCAGAAAAATGAACCTTCTCCACCGTTAGCGCGCTTAACTCACCAATCCTCAATCCATTTCGAATTAGAAATTCTGCCATATCCAAGTAAAGTTTTCCCATCTTATTATTTTCATTATTTATCTCATATTTCTCGTTGATTACCTGAAAAAGTATACTGATTTCTTCTTTCTCTAGAAATTTCTTTTTTCTACGGTGGACCGCTGGAATTTTTCGATCATTTGGGATTTTCAAGACAATCTTATTCAAATCAAATAGAACTAAATCGTGGCGATAGCCATAAGCTAGAATTTGTTTGAGCAAGGAACGGATTTTTTCTAATGTAGCTTTTTCTAGAAATTTTTTTGTTTGTTTCGAGCGAATCGCCAGGATATCTGTCCAAGCACCTTCTACAAATAAGGGAGTTAACTGCTTCAGTCGCAGATCATCCGTAAAATACGGACATAGGTACCGTGCAAGAATCTCTTTTTGGTAGTGGACAGTCGTTTGACGAACAGTTGGTGACTAAGCTTTTAGCCAAAGAAGTGTCAATTCACGAAACGTTTCACAATGGTTCGCATCAGAAAACATCGAATCCTTTTTAAGCTCTTTTTCAATCTGTTCCTTTAGATAGCGCAATGCTTGTTTTTCACTTTTAAACCCTTTTGCTTTCCAATTGACACTTTTCTTTCTCGTCTTTCCTTTGATTGGATCATAGTAAGCCTGAAACGTACGTAAATAACTTTTTTTATCGATTATTGTATACGACCTTCGAAAATACTGTTTCCATTCTGATAATTGCAATCACTTCCCCACTTTTCTCTTACAAATTTTTCTTTTTTTAAAACACTAGAATTTTCTAAGTTAAACCTCTTTCTAAGACAATTTATTGATTGTTAAAATAAAAAAACCATCCTTATAAAAGGATGGTTCAATAAATATAATAAAATTTAATAAAGTAAAACCAACATGACAATAAAGTTATAAGCAAAATGTACAGTTATTGAGTACCAAATATTTTCTGTTTTGATATAGATGTATCCTAAACACAATCCTAAGATTATGTATGTCCAGAACATGTAAAAATTCGAGGATAAAACGGTCTGGTGTCCAATTGAAAACAAAACAGAAGATAAAAATAATGTTGCATATTTTAAAATAGATGAATGATTTAACCATATCAGGCAAAATCGATTAACTATTTCTTCAGTGAAAGGTGCGAAAATCAAAGCATTCACAATTGAAAACCAAGTAAAGGAAGCATCATTTATTTCAATTCCTTGATTGAATAAAAGATAGGATAACATGTACAAAAATAAAAAAATTAAGATAAAGTCCATATAATTGTGTAAAAGATAAAAGGCCATGTAACAGCCCTTTTACGGTACAATGTTTTTAACCACAA
>NZ_QPTY01000035.1:0-33538 GCF_005236045.1 Enterococcus sp. VV15 | reverse complement strand
TTGTGGTTAAAAACATTGTACCGTAAAAGGGCTGTTACATGGCCTTTTATCTTTTACACAATTATATGGACTTTATCAGAAAAAACATAGTCCGTAGTACCATAAAATTCAAAATAAAATTTTGAATTTTTGTCCGTCATATTTAGACTATCCGATATAGTATCACCGACAGAAACAAAATAAGTCTTTAGAACTGCATGACTTACTGAGTCGCGTAATCTAATTTCCAACATACTGGAACCTTCATTATGAAAATAATAATTATATTTATTTTTCCCGAAAATATTATAGTTGGAATATAAATAATATTTCCCAAAATAAGATCCAGACATATTATAACGACCTTGACTTGCTACATTCCAATTCGCTGTAGGTGTGCTTCCACCTCTTTCTTTACTAGGCGAAAGACCTTCTAGTGTATTAGTAATCTCTGGTAAATTTGCTTCTTTTTGTTCAGAAGCCAGTACATTTAATGGAACTACACATATAGAAACTACTATCAATGACAATATGGCAAATAAACTCTTTTTCATGTTAACTCCTCCGTTCTATTTTTTGTGAACGTTCACAATCATTATAGTACTTTATTTTAAATAGTGTGTCTGCCATAAATTACCTTAAAATGGCAATGTCACAAACTGTGGCTCTAAAACATCTTTTTCTTTTTATGCTGGCTACAAGAATGAATTATTTTATGCTTAAATATAATTAATTCAGCTACATACGTTTGGAGGAAATTTTATGGAATTTAGTGAAATTCTAAAAGAAAGAAGGACTTCATTAGGTATTACTCAAGAAGGATTGGCAAAAGAATTAAATGTTAGTCGTTCGGCTATCTCAAATTGGGAAATTGGTCGAAATTATCCGGACATTCAAACACTCATTGATTTATCAAAAATTTTAGATGTGTCTTTAGACTTTTTATTGAATACAGATAATACTATTGTTGAGAAGATTGACGAAGACTTATCTAAGAAAAAATGGCTAAAAAAAATAAGTTTAGTACTCGCGACATTATTAGTAATTGCATTAAGTACTATTATCTTTCTATTTTTTACAAAAACACCCACTGTTAATTTTATTAAGTCCAATGAACCAGTCACTTCTAATATTACACTTTTCACAAAAAAAGATCTAAAAAAAATATCAATAAAAGATAAAAAAGTGGAAGTATTATTTAATCTACCAAAGGAAAACACTTTCGCAGGATATTATACAGAGACAAACAATAAAAATGGAATAGTTACTATAGATATGTATAAATTTATTAACGAAGGTATACGTGAGAAGAAGGTCTTATACAATGGTCTGGTAGATATAGATCTAAGTCCCTATTCGCATGTTAGAGAGGTTAATATTAGATACCATTAATTTTTATTTTCAAATAAGTCAGCAACCTCGTCAAACAGATGTACGTGGCGGCTGACTTATTTATCATATTATTTGATTAAACTTCTATCTTTACTTTTCAAACCAATCATAATAATCATCCACGGTTTTCTCTGCATAGAGTTTCAATAATTCAGGTCATAGTGATTGAAAGGCTTGTACTCACTCTTCTCCTCAAAAAAATTTTAGAAGCGTCTCCCTGTCTTTATGAGGTAAAAGACCAAGAAGTTTTATTTACCAAAAATTATATAAGTAAACAACCTATTTTCTTTCAAACATGGGATGAACAAGGGATTCCAAACAAAGAAATGGGCTTTGAAGAACAAAACGTTCGTTACACAAAAATCAAGAAAAATGGAGGAAATCATAAATGAATGAACTCACTATTTTATTGTCTGATTCTCAAAAACAAGGGTTACAGGAAACCATTCATCAGTTATTAAAGACTGAAATTACGCACTTTGAAGACGAGCTAGGACTGAACAAGCGTTACATCAAAAAATGGCAATTATTCCAATATCTCAATCTCTCCAACAACACTATTGATAAATTAATTGAGGAAGGTCTTCCACTAATTAACATTAATGGTGTCGTCCTCTACGACAAACTAGAAATTGATCACTGGTTAAAAAATTATGTTCAATCAGCTTAAACCATGCTACACTCAAAAAATAGTGTTCTCATATTCTGATGTGCAAAAGAAAGTGAGAAAATAACATGGCTATACAGGAAATGGATAATGGAAAATACAAAGTGAATGTCTACATGGGAACAGGCTTTTCAAGGTTTGTCTCCTATG
Source organism: Enterococcus sp. VV15 (assembly GCF_005236045.1). Lineage (NCBI taxonomy): Bacteria > Bacillati > Bacillota > Bacilli > Lactobacillales > Enterococcaceae > Enterococcus > Enterococcus sp. VV15. The sequence goes on along the minus strand of NZ_QPTY01000035.1, from coordinate 31,350 downwards.
CAGATACTAAAAATGAAACTCTGATTCTTGAACAGGAAGCCAAGCTTCAAAAATTGAAAGGAGAAGTGAAAAAGAAAAAAGGTGACTACACATTTGAAGAGGTTTATAAGATTTGATGGAAGAAAAAATATATTGTAACAAAATACCATGAACAAAGTACACTAGATCGGACAGAAAGCATCTTTCGACTTCACATTCTTCCCTATTTAGGAAGCAAGAAAATTAAAGCTGTATCTTTCGATACTTTAGAAAGCCTTCAAATTTTGTGAGCTTTTGGCGACAAAGAGAAAAAAATTAAACCTTACACCAATTTCAAATTCTGTGTCTCTTACACAAAGCAAGTAATGAAATATGCGCTACTAAAAGGATATATTTCCAACAATCCTTACGAGCTACTTGAAATTCCAGTAAATGAAGCTCTTAAACGGAAAAAGGAAAATAAGAAACAGCAAAAATATTATTCTGTTGAAACTGTTCAACAATCACTAAAACTAATGAAAAAGGAACACGGCTTCCAAAATTATGTCCTTCTGGCATTAACTTACTACCTCGGCGCAACAAAAGGTGAAATTTATCCTCTTGTGTGGGCTGACATCGACTTCAAGAAACAACTAGTTTCTTTGTCTCACAAGTTAGAGAAATATGAGCGTGTGAGAGGTATGAAAAATGGCTATCGTTTTCGTGACGTTCCGATTAATGAAACCATTGTAAATTTATTGAGGGAATGGAAACGAAAACAAGCTGTTGAGTTGAAACAATTGAATAGCAAACAAACACAACAGTAATTTTTATTCACTTATGTAAACCAAAAAGGCGAAGTTAACCAACCACTCCATACTGATTGGTTAAACAACAAATTGAATCAGTTAGAAAAAATACAGCCTTCCACATATCATTCCTCATGGTTTAAGACACACTTTTGTATCAGATTTACTGAATCAAGGAATTGATGGTTTAATTATCAAATCTTTTGTCGGTCATGCAGAAACTTAAAACATGATTCGAGATGTCTATGGACACACTAACGACCAGACAAAAATAGATACACTTAAGCTCTTAGAAAACTATAGAAATGCTAATTAAAATGAATAGCTGGTTACGAGGTACAAAAAAAGTCGTCCCTAAACTCGTTATCAAATCAAAAAAGACACTCTCCAAAATTTGGAAAGTGCCAGAAAAGTTAGGATCAAGGTAACTGCGCTCAGCATTGCTTCGCCCAGTACGATTCTCGTAACTCGTGAACTCAAACGATAATCGCAATTAACGTTTTGAGAATTGAGATGCTTTACGAGCTTTCTTAAGACCTGGTTTTTTACGTTCAACCATACGTGCGTCACGAGTAAGTAACCCAGCGCGTTTAAGAGCAAGACGGAAGTCAGGATCAACTTCTAGCAATGCACGAGCGATACCATGACGCATAGCTCCTGATTGTCCAGCATAGCCTCCACCGTTTACGTTAACAAATACGTCATAAGCGCCTTTTGTTTCAGTAACAGCGAAAGGTTGATTGATAACTTCACGTAAGTCAGCATGTGGAATGTATTCTTCAACATCTTTTTTGTTTACAGTAATTTTACCAGTTCCTGGTACTAAGCGTACGCGAGCAACTGCATTTTTACGACGGCCTGTGCCGATATATTGAACTTGTGCCAATGAAATTCCCTCCTATTAGATTAAGTTTGTGATGTCTAAAACTTCTGGTTGTTGTGCTGCATGTGGATGTTCAGCGCCACCGTATACATTTAATTTTGTAAATTGTTTGCGGCCTAAAGTATTTTTAGGAAGCATTCCTTTTACAGAAGTTTCGATCAAACGACGAGAATTTTTAGCACGCAATTCGCCAGCAGTGATTGATTTCAATCCTCCTGGGAAGTTGCTGTGACGGTAATAAATTTTATCAGTCGCTTTTTTACCTGTTAATTTCACTTTATCTGCATTGATGACGATGACGAAATCGCCAGTGTCCAAATGAGGTGTGAAAGTTGGTTTATTTTTACCACGTAGTACAGATGCAACAACTGTTGAAAGACGTCCCAATGGAACATCAGTTGCGTCTACTACATACCATTTACGTTCTACTTCGCCTGGTTTGGCCATATATGTTGTACGCACGTTATTTTCCTCCAATTTAAGTTCTGATGTTTGACATACACTTCGAGTTTCCGGGGCTCTTTGTGGGGCAAACAATACCATTTAACATATTACCTTCTAATCCCCTTAATGTCAATGTTTTTTCTTTCTAATGAAAAATTTTAATTTTCAGTGCAAATTCTTTTATTCTTTTCATTTTTTCAATGTCCAATCAAAAATCCACTTTGAATAAAACGATGAATATTCATAAATAAATGCATAATATATATTTTTATTTCGTTTTATTGTATATTTATTTATTAAATTGATTGATTTTTTATTTTTATAATGTTATCATTTGAAACAATCAATTCTGAAAACAATGAAAATTAAGGGGAGATTTCTATGAAAGAGAAAATTATTTTAGCTTACTCTGGTGGTCTGGATACATCTGTCGCAATCAAATGGTTAGCAGATGATGGATATGATGTCATTGCGTGCTGTCTTGATATTGGTGAAGGAAAAGATACTGCGTTCATCAAAGAAAAAGCATTACAAGTTGGTGCGGTTGCTTCTTATGCGATTGATGCGAAAGAAGAATTTGCCCAAGAATTTGCGAGTGTGGCGCTTCAAGGGCACACATTCTATGAACAGTCTTATCCACTGGTCTCTGCTCTTTCACGCCCCTTAATTGCAAAGAAATTAGTGGAACTTGCTCGAGCAACTGGTGCAACAACGATTGCGCATGGCTGTACTGGAAAAGGAAATGACCAAGTTCGTTTTGAAGTGGCGATCAATGCCTTGGCGCCTGATTTAAATATCGTAGCACCTGTTCGTCAATGGCAATGGTCTCGGGAAGAAGAGATTGCTTATGCGAAAGACAATGGAATTCCGATTCCTGCGAATCTAGATAACCCTTACTCGATTGATCAAAATCTTTGGGGACGTGCATGCGAATGTGGCGTATTAGAAGATCCTTGGACAACTCCTCCTACTGGTGCGTATGAACTGACGACTGATTTGAAATACACACCTGATGAAGAAGATATCATTGAGCTTACCTTTGAAAAAGGGGTGCCCGTTGCATTGAATGGTGAGAAGCTCTCTCTTTCACAACTGATCCTTGCAGTGAATCAATTGGCTGGTAAACATGGTATTGGCCGTATCGACCACGTTGAGAACCGTTTAGTGGGCATCAAATCCCGTGAAGTATATGAATGTCCTGGAGCTGTAACATTGATGCAAGCCCATAAAGAATTAGAAGACTTGACATTTGTTCGTGAATTGGCGCATTTCAAACCGATCATTGAACAACAATTAAGTCAAATGATCTATGACGGTTTATGGTTCAATCCTTTGACAGAAGCGTTGCTTCAATTCTTGAAATCGACACAAGTGTATGTGAATGGCACGGTTCGTGTGAAACTATTCAAAGGAAATGTCATCGTAGAAGGACGTAAATCAGAAAACAGTTTGTATAGTGAGGAATTGGCTACTTATACTTCTGCTGATACATTCGATCAACAGGCAGCTGTTGGTTTTATCAAATTATGGGGACTACCTTCAAAGGTCCACGCAGAAGTCCAAGAAAAACAGATGAACAAAACAAGTACAAAATAATTTGCAAATCATACAAGATTTACGCCGGATACTTGCCAATTACTGGGAGGAACAATAATGGAAAAACTTTGGGGTGGTCGTTTTCAAGGAAAAAGTGAAGAATGGATTGACGAGTTTGGAGCATCGATCTCTTTTGACCAAAAATTAGCGAAACAGGATATTTTAGGGAGTTTGGCCCATGTCAAGATGCTTGGACACACAGGAATTCTTACAGTTGAAGAAACTGCAGCAATTACAGAAGGATTAAAGACCTTACAAAAGAAACTGCAAGAGGGAAATTTACAATTTTCCATTGAAAATGAAGATATCCACTTGAATATTGAAACGTTACTGCATCAGGAGATTGGTGCGGTTGCCGGAAAATTGCATACAGCTCGTAGCCGAAATGATCAAGTCGCCACGGACATGCACCTGTTTTTGAAGGATGCTGTGCAGGAGATACTTGAAAAATTGCATCATCTACGCCAAAACTTTGTGAAAAAAGCGGAAGAACATGTAGAAACGATTGCGCCTGGCTATACCCATCTCCAACATGCTCAACCGATTTCATTTGGTCACCATTTGCTTGCCTATTATCAGATGTTTACACGTGATTATGCGCGTTTAACAGAAAGTTTGAAGCGAATCGATCTTTCTCCATTAGGTAGTGCGGCTTTAGCCGGGACAACTTTTCCGATTGACCGAGAATTTGCTGCTAAAGAGTTAGATTTTTCTAGTGTTTATGCAAATAGTCTAGATGCTGTGAGTGATCGTGATTTTATCCTCGAATTTTTGAGTAACTGCTCTTTGTTGATGATGCATTTGTCACGTTTTTGTGAAGAACTCGTTTTATGGTGTAGTTACGAGTTCCAATATATTGAATTAACAGACACGTTTTCTACAGGCAGTTCAATCATGCCACAAAAGAAAAACCCGGATATGGCTGAATTGATTCGTGGAAAAACAGGACGTGTCTATGGAAATCTATTTGGTTTATTGACATTGATGAAAGGTCTTCCCTTAGCATACAACAAGGATTTTCAAGAAGATAAAGAAGGGATGTTCGATACCAGTGAAACGGTATTGGCATGCCTGACTATCATGGATGGGATGGTTGCTACGATGAAAGTGAATAAATCACGTATGTACGCAGCCACTCAAAAAGATTTCTCTAATGCTACAGAATTAGCGGATTATCTGGCTACTAAAGGATTACCTTTCCGCCAAGCCCACGAGATCGTTGGTAAATTGGTTCTGCGTTGCACGCAAAAAGGTGGGTATCTACAAGATATTCCTTTTGAAGAATACCAAGCAATCAGTCCTTTGATCGAAGAGGATATCTATGTGACTCTTCAACCGGAAACTGCTGTCAAACGTCGCCATTCGCTTGGTGGGACAGGATTTGATCAAGTACGGTTGCAACTTGACCATGCACATAAAGAGTTAGCCATCGAAAATTAGAAGATTAGCTTCCACAAGAAGACGACTCTGCATTTATTCTTCTATTCTTTATAAATGATAATATCTTAGTTGAAGTCACTCGTAGATAGCCATTCTCTTTCAAAAAGGTCTCCAAATAAAAATGAATACCTCTCTAACATAAAAAAAGAGGCTGGGACAGCAGTGTTTAACTCCGAGAAATAAGCCGAAGGAGTTGCTTCTGCTCCCGCCGTTTATTCGTTTTTAAAGAATGGGACAAAAGTGTTTCTTACTTTTGTCCCACGCAGTTTTTCTACTATTATATATTCTATCAATTATCTTTATGCATCGATTTCTGGTGCTTTGCCCAAGTGTGCTTGGATCATCCAGATACGTTTTTCAGTAGCTGTTTTAAATGCAATAAAGATGTCTTGTGTTGGATCATCGCCTTCTTCGCCAGATACTTCTATCCCTTTTTGATAAAGGTCTGCTAAATATCGATAGCCTTTAACAAGTGTTTCTAAGCGTTCTGGGATTGTACGGTCCCAACGGCCTACTTCATCCGGGATTTTTGTATTGTCGGCAAATTCCCGTAAAGTTGAGTAAGGTGAGCCATCTAACGTGATCAAACGTTCTGAGATCTCATCCAATTGTTCATTTAAATCATCCATGAACTCATCCATCATTGGGTGTAATGTCAAGAAGCCAGGCCCTCTCATGTACCAATGTGTTTGGTGAACCACAACAGACATTTGACTCAAATCTGCGACTAACTGATTTAATACTTCTTTGGTTTGTTGGAATTTCATTTTCTGGTTTCCTCCTAACTTTTATTTACATTAAAAGCATAGTAAACTTTGAGACAAAAGTACAATGAAACCATTTACTTGAGAATGATTTTCAACAGAGAACGATTCTTTTTTCAACCTTTGTTCCCCTGTACTTCCCCACTACAAATTGACTTGCTTTCTTCATTATTAAATAGCTGCTTGTTCAATTTGTTGATTTATACTACTCTGATCTGCTGTTCCTCCTACCACTAGCAGAGAGGAATCTCCTAGGATGGAAAAATTTTTTGGAAAATCCCACAGTTGGTTTGGGGTAACTCTGTCCTTGATGCTTGTCCTTGATACCAATCTTCAAAAGACCTACTAAGACAGCCCGCATTCGAGGGCACCGAAGCTGTCCTCACTGCTTTTTTGTGGCTTTGCGCTTTCCCTTTTAACTTCATCTTTAGCTGACCTTATTCCACTGGATTCAATTTTTGGGTATCATGTTCTGTCTAATGCTTGGCGAAGGTGTGCTAGTCGTTTATAGGTACTGACTAATTGTTGTTGTGTATCAACGAATGTCGGATAAATGATTTCATAGATCTCGTGGATATTTTTCTGTACGGGAACTTGGGTCTCTAATTTGATCCATTTTTTGCCTTCATTTAATTCCTTGATTTTCCCTAGGCTCTGCCAACCTAGAAAAACAGCCCCTAAAGCGGAGGCCTCAGAAACAGTTGGAAAGACGAGTGGATAGCCTAAGACATCTGCCATGAGTTGACGAAAAACATAGGATCGAGCAAATCCACCTGTCGCTCGTAGCTCAGATAGCTGACCTTCTTGGCAGATTCCTTCCAAGATCCGTTTCAAGTTGAGACAGATTCCCTCTAAGATTGCCCGCATCATCTCTTTTTCTGTGTGGTGCCGTTGGAGACCTAAGAAGCTTCCAGAAGCCTCTGCATCCCATAGTGGCGCTCTTTCTCCTAATAAATAAGGTTGAAAAAGTAAGCCGTTTGCTCCTGGAGGGACAAAAGCAATTGCTGAGAGCAGTGCATCGTAAGGATTGTCTCCTTGCGCAATCGCTTGTTGCGTGATTTCCTGCATCAAGGTTTGACTTGCCCAATCAAAGATCCCTGCACCATTACTTGTTGCCCCACCAACGACCCAATGGCTTTGATCCAATACGTAACAAAAATTTTCCATATCTGGGTGCAACTGTGGATGATCTGTTATAAATCGGATAGCACCACTCGTCCCGACCGTTAATGCGGCGATATCCTCCCCAAATGCGCCTAATCCTAAATTTGAGAGTGGCCCATCTGCACCGCCTAAAACAAATGATATATCATTTTCGAGTTTCAATATTTCTTGTATCTCTGCTTGAAGTTTCGGCATCTTCATGGTGGGTGGAGCTATTTCAGGCAACTGTTTTTCACTGATATTTAAGTAACCTAGCACTTCTTTTGCCCATTTGAACTGATGGATATCGAAGTATCCTGTGCCAGAGGCTGTACTATAATCTGTTATGAGCTTGCCAAATAAACGATAAATGATATATTCTTTTATCCCGATATAATACGCGGTACGTTCGATTAGTTCTGGTTGTGTTTCTTGTAACCATTTGATTTTTGCGAATGGCGTCATTGGATGAAGCGGCGTACCTGTTTGTTGATAGATGCTTACACCTAGTGGAGTGTTCTTCAATCTTTCTGCCTGTTCCACAGCACGTGTATCTGCCCAAGTGATCATTCGGGTAAGTGGCACCATTTGTTCATCGCACAAAATCAAACTGTGCATTGCTGACGAGAAGGAAATGACGTCAATCGTCGCTTCTTTAGAGAACCGTTCAGTCAATTGCTGGATCACTGTACAAACAGCATGGAAAATCAGTTCTTGATCTTGTTCTGCCATCCCTGGTTGTTCTTGGATCAAGGGATAGGGAAAGTACGCTGAATCGATGACTTGTGCTTGTTCATCGAAGGCGACTGCTTTGGTTTGGGTGGTGCCAATATCTATGCCAATTGAGATATTCATTTTATCACCTCTACTAAAAATTACGAAAAAATTGGAGCATTACTGACGTATCTTACCTAAAAAGGAGGATACATCTATGTTACTGTCTGTTGTCATTGGTTGTTGTTTTGGTTCTTTCTTATGTTTGTCGGCACAACGGATTCCCCAAGGTCATTCTATTATTTCTCCCAGATCACATTGTGTCAACTGCCACCATTTTTTGACATGGTATGAATTGATTCCTTTGCTTTCGATCTGCTTGCAACGATTTCGCTGTCGCTCTTGCCATGCTCCCTTACCCCAAAGCTATTTTTTAGCTGAACTGGCTTGTGGCGGGATCTTTGTTTGGTTCTTCCACTATGCACCAAGTACGGATCCAATGCTCCTTTTTTGGATACTCTCTGCTCTTTTGCTCTCACTGATGGATTGTTTTTATTTCTTCATTGATTCTGGGATACTTTACCTTATTTGGATCATTTTGTGGAGTTATTGGTTGCTTATTGGGCATTTTCAATTCACGACGGTTTTGATACTATCGATTGTCAGTAGTCTTTTGATTTTTTATGCTACTGATTATTTAGGTTCCGGCGATTCATTGGTTGTATGGTGTTGGAGCGGACAACTCTCACTAGTACAATTACTGTACTTAGTCTTGATTGCTAGTGCCTTAGGAATTTGTTTTATGCACTGCACTCATTTCTTCTTTCAAAAGAGGATCACAAAGTTACCCTTTCTGCCTTTTTTAAGTGTGGCTTTACTCGTTGTCCAACATATTGAATAATGCGATACTACAGCAATGAAAAAGCCGACCTCTAGTTGCACCCTAGCTGTCGGCCGAACATAGAGGTCGAGAAAAAAGTCGTTTAGGTTTGAGAAATTGGAGAAAAAAGAGACTGGGACAGAAGTAAGAAACACTTTCGTCTCATTCTTTAAAAACGAATAAACGGTGGGAGCAGAAGCAACTCCTTCTTAAATAAGCCGAAATTCACAAAAATTTGAACAGCAATTTTCGTTAATTTCTTCTTATTTCTCGGAGTTAAACGCTTCTGTCCCAGCCTTTTTTGAAATTCCCGAAAAAACTGACTTTTGGACTTTCGTTTATTCGAGAGTCTGTAGCAAAACTGATTTTTAGATTTGTCCTAGACTCTATATTTTTTAGCTCTTTTTATCGCCCCAATGCTTTCTCAAAAAGCCTCCACGGCCAGAGCCTTCACGGTATAGCTGATAATGTACTTTGTTTTTTCTATAATAGTCTTGATGATATTCTTCTGCTGGATAAAAATCGCTTTTAGGTTCGATTTTCGTTACGATCGGTTTATCGAATCGACCACTGTCTTGCAGTTTTTGTTTTGATTTTTCCGCTATTTCCCGCTCTTCTTCATTCCCATAATAAATGACTGGCCGGTAGGAATCCCCTCGATCTGCAAACTGTCCTAACGCATCGGTCGGATCGGTTTGTTGCCAATAGATCTCCACCAATTGTTCATAGCTGATAATGTCAGGATCATAGGCGATCTCCACGGCCTCCGTATGTCCTGTCGTTCCTGTTATCACTTGTTCATATGTTGGATTAGGTACGTGTCCACCTGTATAACCTGAAATAACAGAGAAAATACCTGGTTGCGTTTCAAATGGTTTTACCATACACCAGAAACATCCTCCGGCAAATACCGCTTTTTTTACTGCCATAATGATCAACTCCTTTCCTTTTATCATACTCATTTTAGATGAAAGTCCTATTGATTTGCTTAAATTACCCTACCAGGGTATTAAAAAGCTACTTTATTTCTTTTTTCCTACTGCCTATCCAAACTCACTTTTTTGATATTGTGGATAATTATTGAAAAAGAAAAAACTTATCCACCTGTGGATTTATTTTTCGTGTAACTTTTCATGCTGCTCACTAGCTGTTGATAGCTTCTTCCCACTTTTTTATCCACAATTTTTTAAAATCATTTGATAAACTCTAGGACGATTTATCTGTAAAATAACTCACGAGATGAGTATAGCTAGAATTCGCTTCAATAAATTTCTGTTTATGTTCCAACAATTAACTAGACTACTATTTTATTCAAAAAAAGAGGATGTGATAGATTTTATCACATCCTCTAGTTCGAGTAACAAGGGAGAACAGAAGTCATTTCTTGATGAATCCTTCTGTTCCGATCGCTTTACTTACACATTATGCTTATTTTTGTTCATTCATTGCATCTTCTGCAGCCATTTGTGCTTCGATGTCTGAAATACTATAAACATTTTCACTTGCTACACCGACTTCTTTTGGTTCCATGTTGCGGTAACGTGACATACCAGTACCAGCTGGGATGATCTTACCGATGATAACATTTTCTTTCAAACCAAGAAGCGGATCTTTCTTCCCTCTGATAGCAGCATCCGTCAAGACACGAGTTGTTTCTTGGAATGATGCAGCAGATAAGAAGCTATTTGTTTCTAATGAAGCTTTTGTAATACCTAGTAAGACTGGACGAGATGTTGCAGGAACACCGCCGGCTACTAACGTATTGTAGTTTTGGTCTTTGAAATCTGCGATATCTAATAATGTTCCTGGTAAGATTTCTGTATCACCTGGGTCCATTACGCGAACTTTACGCAACATTTGACGAACCATTACTTCGATATGTTTGTCTCCGATTTCTACCCCTTGCATACGGTATACGCGTTGTACTTCACGTAGCAAGTAGTTTTCAACAGACAATACATCGCGGACTTGTAACAATTGTTTAGGGTCGATAGAACCTTCTGTCAATGGTGCTCCACGATGGATCATATCGCCTTCAGCAACTTTCATACGAGCTGTATAAGGAACAGTATACGTACGTGTATCTGTTTTCCCTTTGATCGTTACTTCTTTTGTACGTGTCGCAGCGTCTTCTGAAATGTCTATGACATCTCCGGTTACTTCTGTGATCACGGCTTGCCCTTTCGGATTACGTGCTTCAAAAATTTCTTGGACACGAGGAAGCCCTTGAGTGATATCGTCTCCGGCAACCCCACCCGTATGGAACGTACGCATTGTTAACTGAGTACCTGGTTCACCGATTGATTGAGCGGCGATCGTACCAACTGCTTCTCCGACTTCAACGTCAGAGCCAGTTGCCAAGTTACGTCCATAACAATGTTTGCAGACACCGTGTTTTGTGTTACATGTGAAGACTGAACGGATCGTTACTGTTTCAACACCTGCATCAACGATTTGTTTTGCAACGTCTTCTGAAATCAATTGATTTCCAGCAATGATCACTTCATTTGTTTCAGGATGACGGACTTCTTTACGTGTGTAACGTCCAATCAAACGATCTTCTAGTGATTCAATGATTTCGTTTCCTTCACGAATCGCTTGAATTTCAAGCCCTCGATCTGTACCGCAATCTTCTTCACGAATGATTACGTCTTGGGCAACGTCCACTAAACGACGAGTTAGATAACCTGAATCGGCTGTCTTCAAGGCTGTATCGGTCATTCCTTTACGCGCTCCGTGAGTAGAGATAAACATTTCCAAGACAGATAGTCCTTCACGGAAGTTTGAAATGATCGGCAATTCCATGATTCGTCCGTTAGGGGCAGCCATCAATCCACGCATACCAGCAAGCTGTGTAAAGTTGGAGATGTTACCACGAGCTCCAGAATCAGACATCATGAAGATTGGGTTTTTCGCTTCCAGACTTTCCATCAGTTTTTGTTGGATGTTGTCTTTGGCAGCGTTCCAAACAGCGATTACGCGTTCATAACGTTCATCATCAGTAATCAACCCACGACGGAATTGTTTAGTGATTGTTTCAACTTGTTTATGGGCATTTTCAATGATTCCTTGTTTTTCATCTAGTACACTGATATCTGCGATACCCACTGTGATACCAGCATGAGTGGAATGTTTGTACCCTAAGTCTTTCATACGGTCAAGCATCTTAGAAGTTTCTGTTACTTTGAAACGTTTGAAGACTTCTGCGATGATATTTCCTAAGTTTTTCTTCTTGAATGGTAAGACTAATTCTTGCTCTTTGATGTGTGCAGGGATGTCTGTACCTGCTTCAACAAAATATTTATCCGGTGTTTGGACTGTTAAGTTGAAGTCAGTAGGTTCATTCAAGTAAGGGAATTCTGGTGGCATGATTTCATTAAAGATGATCTTACCAACAGTTGTGATCATCGTACGTTCTTTTTGCCATTCAGTAAATGGTTTTTCACCTAGTGAATTAGGGTTCACACCGATACGTGAATGTAAATGAACGTAGCCATTACGCCATGCGATCACGGCTTCATTTTGATCACGGAAGACCATACCTTCGCCTTCACGTCCTTCTTCTTCCATCGTTAGGTAGTAGTTACCTAAAACCATATCTTGAGAAGGAGTTACAACTGGTTTACCGTCTTTTGGATTCAAAATGTTTTGAGCAGCGAGCATCAACATACGTGCTTCTGCTTGTGCTTCTTCGTTCAATGGTACATGGACAGCCATTTGGTCTCCATCGAAATCGGCATTGTAAGCTTCACATACAAGTGGATGCAAACGGATTGCACGACCTTGAACTAATACTGGTTCAAATGCTTGGATACCAAGTCTGTGAAGCGTAGGTGCCCGGTTAAGTAAAACTGGGTGTTCTTTGATTACGTCTTCTAGGACATCCCAAACTTCGTCTTCTTGACGCTCGATTTTACGTTTCGCATTTTTGATATTTGAAGCAAGTTCACGTTGAACAAGTTCACGCATCACAAATGGTTTGAATAATTCGATCGCCATTTCTTTTGGTAGACCACATTGATACATTTTCAAGAATGGTCCAACAACGATAACCGAACGACCTGAATAGTCCACACGTTTACCAAGTAAGTTTTGACGGAAGCGACCTTGTTTCCCTTTCAACATATGAGAAAGAGATTTCAATGGGCGGTTACCTGGTCCAGTAACTGGACGGCCACGACGACCATTATCGATCAATGCGTCAACAGCTTCTTGTAACATACGTTTTTCATTTTGAACGATGATACCAGGAGCGTTCAAGTCTAACAAGCGTTTCAAACGATTATTACGGTTGATTACTCGACGGTAAAGGTCGTTCAAGTCACTTGTCGCAAAACGGCCACCTTCTAATTGGACCATTGGACGTAGATCTGGCGGGATGACAGGGATAACATCCATGACCATCCAGCTTGGTTCATTTCCTGAAGCACGGAAAGCTTCTAAAATGTCCAAACGACGGATCGCACGTGTACGTTTTTGTCCTTGTGCAGATTTCAATTCTTCTTTTAATTCAGCTGCTTCAGCATCTAAATCAACATTATCAAGTAATTGTTTGATTGCTTCTGCTCCCATAGCTGCTTGGAATTCTTGTCCATATTGTTCACGTTTTTCGCGGTATTCGCGTTCAGTCAACAATTGTTTTTTCTCTAAGTTTGTGTTTCCAGGTTCGATAACTACATATGAAGCAAAGTAAATGATTTCTTCTAGTGCGCGTGGGCTCATGTCTAATACAAGACCCATACGAGAAGGAATACCTTTAAAGTACCAGATATGTGAAACAGGTGCTGCTAATTCAATGTGTCCCATACGTTCACGACGAACTTTTGAACGTGTGACTTCCACACCGCATCGATCACAAACGATTCCTTTATAACGGATACGTTTGTATTTTCCGCAGGCACATTCCCAGTCTTTTGTAGGACCAAAAATCCGCTCACAGAACAACCCTTCGCGTTCAGGTTTTAAGGTACGATAGTTAATCGTCTCAGGTTTTTTTACTTCACCGTAAGACCAGCTTCTGATTTTTTCGGGAGAAGCCAAACCTATTTGCATACTTTCGAATTTATTTACATCGATCAAAAGGGGTTCCCTCCATTTCGTTTAATGGCAAAACCGCAAGGCAGCTGATCATCGACCGCCTTACAGCTCATAGACCGGATTAGTCTAATTTATCTTCTGCGGTTTCAAAGTTTTGGATGACATCTTGTCGTTCATCTTCTACTTGTTCTGCAGCTTTTTTCTCTAGCTCTTTTGCAGTTTGTTGTTCCGCAAATTTAGTCAATGCATCAACGGTGATCAAATCATCGTCTTCGTCATCCATATCACGAAGTTCGATTTCAGCATCTTTGATATCCAAGACACGCATATCCAAACCAAGTGATTGTAATTCTTTTACTAATACTCGGAATGATTCTGGAACGCCTGGTTTTGGAATTGGTTCACCCTTAACAATTGCTTCATATGTTTTCACACGACCAACAACATCATCTGATTTGTAAGTCAAGATTTCTTGTAAGGTATATGCTGCACCGTAAGCTTCCAGTGCCCAAACTTCCATTTCCCCAAAACGTTGTCCACCAAATTGTGCTTTACCACCCAACGGTTGTTGTGTAACCAATGAGTAAGGTCCAATTGAACGAGCATGCAATTTATCATCAACCATGTGGGCAAGCTTGATCATGTACATCACGCCGACAGACACACGACCATCAAATGGTTCACCAGTACGACCGTCATAAAGAACAGTCTTCGCATCGCTAGCCATACCAGCTTCACGAACAGTTTCCCAAACGTCTTCATCACTTGCACCATCAAAGACTGGTGTTGCAACGTGGATGCCTAGTTGACGAGCAGCCATCCCTAAGTGCAATTCCAATACTTGTCCGATATTCATACGTGATGGCACCCCTAGAGGATTCAACATGATATCGATCGGTGTTCCATCTGGTAAGAATGGCATATCTTCTTCCGGCATAATACGGGAAACAACCCCTTTATTACCGTGACGACCGGCCATTTTATCTCCTTCATGGATTTTACGTTTTTGAACGATATAAACACGAACTAACATGTTCACACCTGGTGACAATTCATCGCCAGCTTCACGAGTAAAGATCTTCACATCATGAACGATCCCGCCACCGCCATGTGGTACACGTAAAGAAGTGTCGCGGACTTCACGAGCTTTTTCACCAAAGATCGCATGCAATAGACGTTCTTCTGCTGATAGTTCAGTAACCCCTTTTGGCGTAACTTTACCAACAAGCAGATCTCCATCTTTCACTTCTGCACCGATACGGATGATACCCATTTCGTCTAAATCTTTCAATGCGTCTTCCCCAACGTTAGGGATTTCGCGAGTGATTTCTTCTGGTCCTAATTTTGTATCACGAGCTTCTGACTCATATTCTTCAATATGGATTGAAGTATACACATCATCTTTTACCAAACGACGGCTCATGATGATCGCATCTTCATAGTTATATCCTTCCCAAGTCATGAAACCGACAAGAACGTTTTGTCCTAAAGCCATTTCACCTTGTTCCATAGAAGGTCCATCAGCTAATGTATCGCCTTTTTCAACTTTTTCGCCTAAATGAACGATTGGTCGTTGGTTGTAACTTGTTCCTGAGTTTGAACGGCGGAACTTCGTAATATCATATTTATCTAATGCACCATTATCACGACGAACACGGATTTGAGAAGCATCAACGAATTCAACTACTCCATCGTGTTTACATAATAATGCAGCACCTGAATCATGTGCTGATTTATATTCCATACCAGTACCAACCCATGGAGCTTGTGGATTGATCAACGGTACAGCTTGTCGCTGCATGTTGGCACCCATCAAGGCACGGTTGGAGTCATCGTTTTCCAAGAAAGGAATACATGCTGTCGCTACCGCAACTACTTGTTTAGGAGAAACGTCCATATAGTCGACTTTATCGATTGACACTTCTAAGTTTTCACTTTGTGCACGAGCCATAACTACGTCTTGGGCAAATGTGCCATCTTCATTCAATGGGCTGTTTGCTTGGGCAACGATGTAATGGTCTTCGATATCGGCTGTCAAATAATCGATTTGGTCTGTTACACGACCTGTTTGACGGTCAACACGACGATAAGGAGTTTCAATAAATCCAAATTTGTTTACTTTTGCATAGCTAGATAAACTATTGATCAATCCGATATTCGGACCTTCAGGTGTTTCGATCGGACACATACGGCCATAGTGAGAATAGTGAACGTCACGGACTTCATAACCCGCACGGTCACGTGTCAAACCACCAGGTCCTAAGGCTGAAAGACGACGTTTGTGTGTCAATTCGCCAAGAGGATTCGTTTGGTCCATGAACTGTGACAACTGAGAAGAACCAAAGAATTCTTTGATACTTGCGACAACTGGTCGGATATTGATCAATTGTTGTGGTGTCAATGTTTCTGTATCTTGGATCGACATTCTTTCACGTACCACACGTTCCATACGAGCTAACCCGATACGGAATTGATTTTGTAAAAGTTCGCCGACTGAACGGATACGACGGTTTCCTAAATGGTCGATATCGTCTACATTGCCGATGCCTTCCATCAAGTTCAAGAAGTAGCTCATTGAAGCAATGATATCTGCTGGACGCACTGTTTTCACAGGTGCTTCTGGATAGCCATTACCGATGACATTTACTTCACGCTCTGGATCTTTTGGTGAAAAGACTTTGATCACTTGGACAGTCATTGGATCAGTCACTACACCGTCTTCTGATGGGTAGTAAGTCACTGAATTCAAGCCATTTTCGATGAAAGGAGCAAGTGTTTCCATCACTTGGTGAGTCAAAACAGTTCCTTTTTCAACAATGATCTCGCCAGTTTCTGGATCGACCAATGTTTCTGCTAGAGTCAAATTCAATAGACGTGTTTTCAAGTCTAATTTTTTGTTTACTTTGTAACGACCAACATTTGCTAAATCGTAACGTTTTGGATCGAAGAAACGAGCGTTCAATAGGTTACGTGAGCTATCCGCTGTTTTAGGTTCGCCTGGACGTAAACGTTCATAAACGTCTTTCAAACCTTCTTCTGTTCTTGAGTCACTTGCATTTTTGTGCAAATCTTTTTCGATCGTATTACGTAATGTTTCACTATCACCGAAGATTTCAAAGATCGTATCATCTGAGCCAAATCCTAAAGCCCGAACTAAAACAGTCAATGGAATCTTACGTGTGCGGTCGATACGTACGTAAGAAATATCTTTTGCATCAGTTTCCATTTCTAGCCAAGCACCACGGTTAGGGATTACAGTTGAACCGAATCCTTCTTTTCCGTTTTTGTCGACTTTACCATGGAAATAAACGCCTGGTGAACGAACCAACTGAGAAACGATTACTCGTTCTGCCCCGTTGATGATAAATGTTCCTTGTTCCGTCATTAATGGGAAATCACCAAAGAACACTTCTTGTGCTTTGATTTCACCAGTTTCACGGTTTGTTAAACGCAAAGTGACATGTAATGGCGCAGAATAATTGGCATCATGTGCGCGAGCTTCTGCTACAGTATACTTAGGTTCTTTCAATTCATAATCCACAAATTCCAAAGATAGATTGCCGTTAAAATCATCGATTGGCAAAATATCTTCAAACATTTCTCTTAGTCCTTCATCTAAGAACCATTGGTACGAGTCTGTTTGAATTTCGATCAAATTTGGTAATTCCAACACTTCACTGATTCTTGCGAAACTTC
The DNA here is from genome assembly GCF_005236045.1 of Enterococcus sp. VV15. Taxonomy (NCBI): domain Bacteria; kingdom Bacillati; phylum Bacillota; class Bacilli; order Lactobacillales; family Enterococcaceae; genus Enterococcus; species Enterococcus sp. VV15. The sequence goes on along the minus strand of NZ_QPTY01000035.1, from coordinate 13,986 downwards.
TACGTTCGCGGTGTTTTCCGTATTTTACTACGTGTCCAGCCAAGCTCTTCACCCCTCTAAAATGTCATTCAAAAAGACTACCCGATCAATTGTTACAATAATATTAAAAATATTATATTTAGGTAACAACAGACATTTTTTGCGGCTTTTAGGCAAAAAAAAACCAAAAATAGAACATTCTCTTGAAACCATTCCTTCATGAGCTTCTACTTTTGTTTCCTTATATTAAAGCCGAAACGGACAATATTTCGTTTCTGCCTTCACTTCATCAGATAGTTTTTGCAACTTCATATACTACACTCATTTTCCATAAAAGTCAACACTTCCTGGCGTTTCCTCTGACTTTTCACAATATTTTCTTAATCTTTTCCTACTATATATTCTATTCTAAAAATTTATTTCGTGTTTTTTGAGAATTTTCTGAAATTTCTGCTTGACAGTGAGGTGGCCCTCCGCTATACTTGAGAAAATTCAAATTGTGGAGGGCTTTTTTATGAAAATAAAAATCAACCAACTAACACCAACACAACTGAATAACTTTTACTTTAGCTACTTTAGATAGGTTTGTATTCATGATTGATCGTGGGTGCAAACGTTAAACGACAGTTTGTATCTATGATGGCTAAAGCACTTTGTACTGCACAAGAGGCCACGTAGACATTACGCTAAGTGGCTGAGCGAAAGAGTGCAAAGTATTTACTTACTTTCATATATTTCGATGACCGATCCATTTAGACGTTTTGTCTAAATGGATTTTTTGTTTTCAAATTTAAGGAGGAAAAACAAATGAAAAAGAAATTAATGATCGGATTAGGAACAGCTTTATTACTCGCACTTGCAGGATGTGGTTCATCAGGGAACTCTTCTGAAAAAGCAGATAACACAAAAACAATCGGCGTCTTACAACTTGTACAACACAATTCACTAGATGCTACTTATAAGGGTTTCAAAGAAGGATTGAAAGAAAACGGCTATAAAGAAGGCGATAATCTAACTATCGACTATCAAAATGCTCAAAATAATCAAGATAACTTGAAGAGCATGAGCGAAAAACTAGTCAAAGACGATCCGGACTTGCTTTTAGGGATTGCAACTCCTGCAGCACAATCACTTTTAAATGAAACAACAACGATACCAATCACAGTAACAGCCGTAACGGACTTAGAACAAGCACATTTAGTTTCCTCTAATGAAAAACCTGGCGGAAATGTGACAGGAACAACTGACATGGTACCGATCGACAAACAGATCGATTTATTACTAAGCATCGTGCCTGATGCAAAAACAATCGGGATCATGTACAACAATGGTGAAGCAAACTCTAAGATCCAAGGCGATCTAGCTGAAAAAGCATTGAAAAAAGCAGGCGTGAAAGTCAAAGTCTTAACAGCAAATACAACAAATGATGTCCAACAAGTAACAAAAAGTTTAGCAAAAGACGTTGATGGTATCTATATCCCTACTGACAATACCTTTGCAAGTGCAGCCAGTGTCGTCGGTGAAGTAGCAAAAGAAACGAAAACACCGATCGTTGCAGGTTCTGTTGACCAAGTCAAAGATGGTGGTTTAGCAACAGTTGGGATCGACTATGAAAAATTAGGGAAACAAACAGGCGCGATGGCTGCAAAAATATTAGATGGTAAAAAAACAAGCGAACTTCCTGTCGAATCTGCAGATGATCTTTCATTGTATGTAAACGAAGAAATGGCAAAAGCCATCGGGATCGATCCATCAACGATCAAATCTGCTGAATAGACCTATAGGAGGACAATCATGACAAATCTCATCTCAATTTTTTTATCATCCGCTTCGCAAGGGGTCCTATGGGCACTCCTTGCTATCGGAGTATTCTTAACCTTTCGTATTTTAGATATCGCTGACTTGACTGCTGAAGGAAGTTTCCCGCTAGGTGCTGGGATTGCCGCAATGAGTATAACAAAAGGCCTCCATCCAGTCCTTGCTTGTCTTTTAGGTTTTTTAGGAGGAGCTGCAGCGGGACTTGTCTCCGGATTACTTCACACGAAACTTAAAATCCCCGCTTTATTAGCTGGGATCATTACAATGACTGGTCTATATTCTGTTACTTCTCGAGTGATGGGTGCTCCTAATATCTCGTTGTTGGGACAAAAGACTGTTTTTGACTGGGTCCAATCTTATGGCATGACAAAAGAAAATGCTGTTTTGATCGTTGGCTTGATCTTTGCTTTGATCGTGGTGGCTTTGCTCGTCCTTTTCCTACGAACAGAGACGGGTCTTGCTATTCGTGCAACGGGAGATAACTTAGCCATGAGTGAAGCAAATGGGATCAACACAGATAATATGAAAATCATTGGCTATATGATCTCAAACGGTTGTATCGCTCTATCTGGTTCTTTGTTAGCCCAAAACAATGGCTTCGCGGATCTAAACTCAGGGATCGGTACGATCGTCATCGGTTTGGCGTCGATCATTATTGCTGAGGTACTATTTAGAAATCAATCCTTGCTATTCCGTTTACTGACTATCATCTTGGGAGCCGTGATCTACCGCTTTATCCTGGCATTAGTATTTGAATTGAACGTACAACCAAGCGATTCAAAATTAGCTTCTGCACTTGTACTCGTTATCTGTCTATCATTCCCTCAGATCCAACAGAAATTAAAACTACCAACACGTACCAAAGCAAAAGGAGGTAAATAAAAATGACTGATGTATTAACGCTAGAAAACCTTCATCATACCTTCGAAAAAGGAACAATCAACGAGAACCATGTCCTTAAAGGGATCAACCTATCCTTGAAGCCTGGTGACTTCGTAACGATCATCGGTGGGAACGGAGCGGGTAAATCTACTCTGTTAAACAGTATTGCCGGTTCCTTTTCTGTAGATCAAGGGCATGTGTTGCTAAATGGGAAAGACCTGACTAAAAAATCAGTTGTGGCACGTTCAAAAGACATCAGCCGCGTGTTCCAAGATCCTAAATTAGGCACTGCTGTCCGTTTAACTGTCGAAGAAAATTTGGCGTTGGCCATGAAACGTGGAAAAAAACGAGGCTTCTTCCGCGGAGTCAAACCTCAGGATCGTACATTTTTCAAAGAACAATTAGCCCGTTTGAATCTGGGACTTGAAGATCGACTAACAACTGAAATCGGCTTGCTTTCTGGTGGACAACGCCAAGCGATCACTCTACTGATGGCAACACTCCAAAGGCCTGAACTGATTTTATTGGATGAACACACGGCTGCTCTTGATCCTGCCACTTCAAAAACAGTCATGGAATTGACTGAAAAACTGATTGGCGAACAACACTTGACAGCATTCATGGTCACACATGATATGGAGGATGCCATTCGGTATGGGAATCGCCTGATCATGTTACACCAAGGAAATATTGTAGTAGACATCCATGAAGCAGAAAAACAACAATTAACTGTTCCTCAACTCTTGGATATGTTCAAGCAAAATAGCGGAACAGCGTTGAAAGACGATCAAGTATTACTCTCTTGATCCTTTCTGAATAAATACGTCAATTTAGCTTAGATCATTCTTTTTTCCGATTTTGCTAAATTGACGTATTTTTTTTAATAAAATCCATTTGATTAAATTTCAACGAGTTTATTGAAGTTATTATTTTGTTCTTTTTCACTTATTGATACAATGAACTGAAAAGGAGTGATCATGATGGCGACAAAAGAGAAAGTCCTCCAATTATTGAAGGATTCATCCGAGTTCCTTTCTGGAGAAAAAATTGCCCAACAATTACAAGTTTCCCGTACGAGTATCTGGAAAGCGATCAAAGAATTAGAAAAAGCAGGCTATCAATTTGAGCATCAAGCAAAAGGGTACCGCTATCTCCCTTCTGATGTTTTGGACGCCCAAGAAATCAGCCAAGCACTACACTATTTCGCCCCTGATTTAAAAGTACAGGTCCTAAAGCAATCTGAATCAACGATGAAAGATGCAAAACTGATCGCTACCCAACACCAGATGGATCCGGTTTTATTGGTAGCAGATACACAAGAACAGGCTCACGGTCGTTTTGGTCGACCTTTTTTTGCGGAGCCTGGTCAAGGAATCTACATGAGTCTTTTGCTACATCCAAATCAACGGTTTGATGAGTTACCTCAATATACGATCATCGCTGCCAGTGCGTGTATAAAAGCGATCCAAGAATTAACCGGCAAGTCTGCATCAATCAAATGGGTCAACGATATTTATTTAAATGGCAAAAAAATCAGTGGGATTCTTTCAGAGGCCGTGAGTGATATGGAATCTGGCGAAATCAGTTCAGTGATTATTGGGATCGGGATGAATTTCTCCATTCCTCAAGCACATTTTCCTGAGGCAATCCAAAACAAAGCTTCTTCCCTATTTGCAGATGGAAACAAAACCACTACACGTAATGAAATGATCAGTCAAATTTGGCAAAATTTCTTTACTTATCTTTCAGATACAAGTGACGCTTATTTAAATCTCTATCGAGAAAGATCGTTTGTGTTAGGTAAAAAAGTCAGCTTTACACAAAAAGGGATTTCTTACACAGGTATCGCCAGAAAAATCGGGGAGCATGGCGAATTGATCGTTGAGACCCCACGGGGAACCTTGTCTCTTTCCTCTGGTGAAATCAGCCTTTCTGCGATCGAATCGATCTAGAAAAAACAGCTATTAGTAGATCAACTATTCACATAGTGACATTAAAAAGCCGTCTATCACAGAAATTCATGTTGGAAACTTCTGTGATGGACGGCTCTTTCTCAATGGTGGTTGCTTTTATATGAACTCGTTGTTTCCCCTCCCTAGTCTTCAACTCACGAGTAAAACTGAAGACTAGTGTTTATGTGCAATTGTTTTACTAACAAACTACAATAAATATACTATGTGCTCTTGACTACCATAATTACTAGACGTACTGTAAGAAAACTACCTACCCCAATTACAGATAGTTTTCTACTAACTGAAATTCTGCCGTCAATTAAAGTTGGTCAACAAGTGAATCTGTTTAAAAAAATCTCCCCAAAATCTAGCCATAGGTATATTACCCCATCTTATTTATACATGTATCAACTTCCGAAATCATTTCCGTTCAAAAAAAGATAACGTATATAAAATATTCAAACCATCCCCTATACAACAACATTTTTTGTTTTTTTTCAGCCCCCTTTTTTATTTCATTGCTTCTATCATTATAATAAATGATAACTAGATGAACTTGTTATTTTGTACAGTATTACAACATTTTTATTCAATTTTTTTCAAGAAAGACATTCTTTTTTCCTATAAAATTTTAGCTGGTTCGATGCTAAATACTCAATATTCAAATTGAATTTTTTGACCACTACACAACGAATCAAAAATTTATCAGCTGTAGTTAACGTTCTTTGACATTCTTTTTCAATGTCGTTGAAAGAAAAATAACTCCTTTTTGTTAAAAGCTGAGTCAAAATCTCATTTACATCTACTCTTGATAAATCGGTCGCTAGTTGTTTCCTCAAAAAAATCTTCCTTTCTTACAGTGGTTTGGTAATTGAAACTATAGCATGAATCTTTTTTACCACTAGAACAAGAATTTTTAAAAAAAGGAAAGAACGTTTTTTCCTTGTCTGAACATTTCCAAAAGAAGAAATTTCTGGCGTACGATTCTTTACCATCGATGTTAGAGTTAAGTCAACAATTATGACAAAGGAGTACCTAATTATGGCTAGGATCACAAATATGTTGAACGATAAAAGGAGCATTCCCTCGAAAGAAAATGAACAAGACAAAGGAACATCAGAAAAAAGCACAAAAATTGAACAAAACAAAGCGTTTACAGATGCGTATGATCTGGAAGAAAAACAACAAAAACTTGCAAAGTTGAGTCAAAAAATTTCACGTTCAAATCATGTACCAATGCAAGTACTACCTGTAGTAAAAGGATGGATCACCCTCGCATTTACCATCATGACGATTTTGAAGGCACAGAAAATCGAACAAGAGTTAAAAGCGCAAAAACAAGCTCCAGCAAAGCTTGAAAATGAAAAAGGAGAAGTATATCAAAAAAATATATCTAATCTTGAACAAGAAATAACCAAAGTTTCAAAAAATTTACCCAATCAGTTAAAAAATCATTCGAAGATCAAACCGCATATCGCAAATCTTTTGCAAGAAGTAGCGAAGCTCCAACCGGAAATAACTAATACTAAACAAAATGCAGTTATCAGTGAGAAAAGTGTCCCTCTACATACGTTCGATCAAGTAAAAAAACAAGCGATAACTTCATCTAATCAGCAAACCAACCAAAACCACCGATCAGCTATCACACGAACTACAGATCAGTCCTTAACAAAATAGCCATTGACTTCATCTGACTGTGAAACATGCTTGAAATAACTCCCACTATTTTAAGCATGTTTGTTTCTTTTTTTATTTTATAGAATATAAGTTATCCTACGGTCGCATCCATCAGCTAAGGATTCGACAAAAAAGTTGCTGAGTATAACTAAAAAGAAATCCTTTTAGTCAGCTCAACAACTTTTTAACAATTTATTTAATTGGATTTGACGATGTGTAGCGATCTCTTACGCACAAAACATTTCCCCCAAAACATTTTATGTGTACTGGCTTCTTCTGTCCCTCCTTTTTAAACAAATTGATGCTTGATTTTATCTCAAAAAATAGCCACTTGATCACTGCTTTTATCACTTTTCACACAAAATTCACGTATCAAATGTTACCAATAAATAATAGACTTGCATCTAGTATTAGCATACTTGCTAATCAAACAATGGGAGAAACTTTTTTTCCCTAAAAAGAAAAAAATGGCTGGTACGAAAGAAACTCTTTTGGAAATAAGCTGACATTCACAAAAATTCAAAAAGTGTGAGACAAAAGTAAGAAACACGTTTGTCTCATTCTTTAAAAACGAATAAACGGTGGGAGCAGAAGCAACTCCTTCGGAAATAAGCCGAAATTCTCAGAGTTAAACACTTCTGTCCCAACCTCTGTACCAAATCGTCTTTAATTTTCTCTCTCTAATATCAAGGTCGTGAGCGACAGTAAATTTTCCTTCGTTCTAAATGGATTATCTGGTAGTTTATTGATTTCATTCAATGCTTTTTTGGTATATTTTCCAGCTAATCCTTTGGCTTTTTCTACCCCTTTTGCTTCTGCGACTAGTGTTCGAACTTTCTCTATTTCCTCAGAAGTCAACTTGTCTTTTTTATCAAGATATGAGATAAGTTCTGCCTTTTTATCCGTCTGTAACGCATAGATCAACGGTAATGAATATACGCCTTGACGCATATCTTCTAGTACTGGCTTACCAATTTCATCACTGCTTTTAGTATAGTCTAAAATATCATCAATGATTTGAAAAGCCATCCCGATCGCTAAACCGATCGTACCAGCTTTTTTCGCAAACCGTTCAGTTGTCCCACTTTCATAAGCACCTATCGAACAGCTCAACTGAAATAGTTCAGCTGTTTTACCAGAAATATTTTCTAAATATTCTTCAACCGTTAGATGATAATTATAACGATCATCCATTTGGCCTAACTCTCCATCTAATATTTTTTCCATACTGCGAGAATTTGTCTGCAGACTTTTAAGGGAAGTAGAATAATTAGAAAGTAATTTAAAACAACACACAAATAAATAGTCTCCCGCATAGACGGCTACCGTATTTCCAAAATTGCCCCGAATATTTTTCTTTCCGCGACGCATGTTCGCTTCATCGACGATATCGTCATGGATCAGCGTAGCCGTATGAAGCATTTCGATCGAAGCGGCTAACGCAATTGCTTTATCTCGATCGTTCTCAGCACCAAATTGAGAAAACAATAATTGGTATGCAGGCCGTAATAATTTGCCACCAGCATGGATCGTTTCTTTAATTGCTTGTTCAACTGGTTTATTTTTTAAGCGGATGACATCTTCCATTTTCTTCAACGTTTCTGTTAACTCGTCTTTTAAACCGGGATAGCCCTCCCACATTGGATGTAACTTCATAAAAAAACTCCTTGCATAGCGATTATTTTTCTAAAAAACGGACTGCCATTTGTCTTTCTTTTTTAACTCATATTCTTTTTGGAATTTTTGAAGGGTTCGTACATGGCGCAATAAGTAATTTGCGGCAATTCCAATAGCGATACCTGATAAGATGCCTAAAAAAGATAAAATTGGTAAATAAAGCATAACCGTCCAAGATTGGGCAATAAAAGAGGCTGTAACGAGCTGCCCCACATTATGCATAAATCCACCTGTTGCACTGATACCAATAATGCTGACTCTTTTTGGTCCTAGTTTTTTGACTAGTAACATCCCGAAATAACTAAGTAGTGCGCCACTCATACTATACAGAAAAGTAGAGATTGTTCCACCTAATAACGTCGTTAAAAACAAACGTAGCCACAAGAGCAAAAAACTATCTCGTTTGTTCATCGTAAAGATCGCTACGATCGTAATCAAATTTGCTAGACCTAATTTGGCTCCAGGTGCAAAAGAAAATGGATAAGGAATCATGTTTTCAATCAGTCCAATGATCACGCCCTGTGCTACTAAAAGAGAGATATAAATCATTTTTTGTAATTTTGTCATGGTGTGAATAGCCTAATAAATCAGACTGTCTTCGTCACTCCCATCTGTTGATCGCACTTCGATCACTAATTTATGCGGTAAACATACGATTGTCTCCCCATTTTTTGATGCCCATCCTCTTCTCACACAAATCTGATCATCACAATCTGCTTCCTTGATCCGAATTTTATCTCCGGCAATTTCGATTAGATTGTAATCACCATGGGGATCTTTGTATGTGTACGTATATGTTTCACTCCCCACGCTTAGTGGAAAGGTTTTGATTTCTGTTCCATCTACCCGCAGCACTGCTTCTTTTTCAGGTGCAACGTTTGCTTGCTGGTAACTAAAAATGATAACTGGTAAAAAAGAAAGAGCAACCAAAAGAATGATAATGAAGATATCCCACGGTTTGAGTAAACTTTTCTTGATAAATTCTTTCATTTTTTGTACGCATCCTCCTCTGCCCTTTTTCACTGACCCAATTTTAGCACGGAATAAAAGAAAGTCCTAGGTATCCCTAGAACTTTCCTTCAATCAACCATTACTTTAAACTTTTTCTATTCAAGCTCTATATTGCATACTATTTTGAGCCATATTGGGATTTGGGTTTTCCATACCACCAATTTCCTAGTGTTTTTTGCAACCATGGAATTACCCAGCGATCAAGTCCGATTGCTCGTCCTGAACCATTCATCAACGCGAAGGCCACAAAGATAAACCAGATGTTTACCCAGTAAAACATTCCTGATAAACAGAACGTGATGACCAACACAATCGTTGTTGCACTACATAACCAAGTGAATAAACCAGCAATCAATGCTAATGCCAACGCAATTTCAAAGAAAACCATGAATTTTTGGAAAAACATTGCTACATCGTTATTCGGCATGATGACTTGCATCATTTTTGTAAACCAAGCAGGTGATTTGTCGATCACAGCCATTGGTTCTTCTCCATAAGCATAGCTTAGACCAAAGTGTGCATCAAGTGTTGCTGCTTCCCCAGCACCACTTGATGCAGCACCACTAGCAGCTGTTGTTGCATCTCCGGCAGCTGATGCACCACTTGCAACATCCGTCACATTATATTCCCACGTCCAAGGGAAGACGCTGTTACCAGTGAACCATGATCCCTCACCGAACCATGTACCTGGTTTCAATACTTCACCGTTACCGACGATTTTCTTGAATGCTTCTATAAACCAAACTAGTCCGTAGAAAATACGTAGCGGTACACTCCATAGTACATTCCCATAGCGTGAAGAATGACCACGTGTCACATTTCGGTCATCCTTGATATGGAAGAATTCATGCATTAGATATTGGAACATATAGTATCCAGAGCGAATATCAAAGAAATATTTTAAGTTGACGATATGTTTCATTACGATTGCTAGGAAACCACTCAAATGGATCTTATTAAATAGATTCGCAACCCCCCATTTAGCGCCAACTGAGACCATGAAACCTTGATAATTCCCTTTAAACTTGTGTTTCTCGCCACCTTTGATCGAAGCAACGATATTTGCAGCAGCTGTATGCCCTGTCTGTTCAGCCGCTTGAACGATTTGCGGTGTCGGTGTTCCAGGGAATTCTTCATAGAAAACCAAGTCCCCGATGATATAGATATTTTTATCTTCGTAGCCTTTTGCTTGCATGTACTCGTTGGCAATCAGACGTTGTCCGCGAGCCGATTCTAATCCAAAATCGGCTGCATCAGATGTACCTTTTACACCAGCTGTCCAAATCAAAGTGTGTGTTGGAATCTGACGGCCATCTTTTAATTTGATATGGTCATTTGCTACCTCAACGATTGGGGCATTCAATAATAATTCTACTTGATGTTTCTTCAAGTAACGTTCCGCTTTGGCCGCATCGTTACGATCTAACATATTCAAAATCGTTGGCATTGCTTCTACGACCATCAAAGTGATTTCGCTTGGATCTAATTTGTAGTCTTTTGCTAAACGTTTTTTCCAGTCAATTAACTCACCGATCATTTCGATTCCGGTAAAACCTGAACCACAAACTACAAACGTCAACATGGCGCGACGTAGTTCATCATTTGGCTCTAACGCTGCTTTGGCAACTGTTCGTTCGATATGTTCATGAATCTTCACTGAATCTTCGAATGACCATAACGTAAAGCCATTTTCTTTTACACCAGGTGTACCAAAGTCATTTGGTTCGCCACCCATCCCTAAAATCAATTGATCAAATGGATAAGAACCTAATTTTGTTTTAACGATTTTTTGTTCTTTATCAATACCTATTACCGTGTCTGTCACTAATTGAACATTTTTTTGTCGTGCAAATAAGTGCTGTAAATCATATTGAATTGCTTGTGGTTCAACTCGTCCGCCTGCAACTTCGTGAAGTTCTGTCATCATCGTGTGGTACGAATGACGATCAATCAACGTGATTGTCACATCTTCTTTTTTCAGTTTTTTTGCCAAGTACTTTGTAGCTGATACTCCGGCATAACCTGCACCTACAACGACAATATTTTGCTTTGCCATTGATCATCCGCTCCTTATTAAACCATTTATTTGAAATTTATAATAACTATTTTAGTTTGATACCTATTACACAATCTCCATACATTATATAGATGTTATGTTCTTTTGTCTAATTCCTTTTCGATTTTTTTGAATTTTTATTATTAAGCGTTTTTTTCACGAAATTTACAGAAAGAAAACGGTTGTAAGATTATAATAGTTATTTGCTTAAAATGGTTGACTTATAGTTAATATCTATTAGAATGTATAATGAATCACAAAGAAAATTGTGGACTAAAAAAGGAAATGGTGGGATTTAAAAATGAAGAACAAACGTTTTGTTACTGGATTTGCAGTTTTAGCATTTTCAGCTTTAGTGTTAGGTGCTTGTGGTGCAGATGACAATGGAAGTTCAAACAGCTCAAGTTCATCTGAAGCTTCAACAGCACAAACTTCTGAAAGCGCAACAACTGAAAGTTCAGCAAAAGTTGTCGCTGGTGGCGAATTGAAAGATGGCACATATAAATTGGAAGAAAAAAATTACTCTAATGGCTACCGCGCAGTTTTTGAAATGGTCGTAAAAGATGGTAAGATCACTGAGTCTAAATATGACAACATCAACGAAAAAGGCGACTCAAAAACAAAAGATGCAGAATACAATAAAAACATGGATGCAAAAGCTGGCACTAGTCCAGAAAAATTCATCCCAGAATTAAACGAACAATTCGTGAAAGCTCAAAGCGCTAGCGGTGTTGAAGTAGTTACTGGTGCTACTCACTCTTCAGAAAGCTTCCAAAACTATGCACAACAATTGATCCAAGCGGCTCAAGCTGGTAACACAGATACGATTGAAATCGACAATGGTGCTGACTTGAAAGACGGTACTTACAAATTAGAAGAAAAGAACTACTCTAACGGCTACCGCGTACAATTTGAAATGACTGTAGCTGGCGGTAAAGTAACGGATTCTAAATTTGATTACATCGACAAAGATGGCAAATCAAAACAAGATGACACAGAATACAACGAAAATATGAAAGCGAAAAGTGGTACTGAACCTAAAACTTACATCCCTGAACTTAACGACGAACTTGTCAAAGCAATGGCCGAAGAAGATGGTTCACCTGCTGACGTAGAAGTAGTTACTGGTGCTACTCACAGCTCACACTCATTCATTATGTACGCACAACAATTAGTGAATGCAGCTGAAAAAGGCGATACACAAACAATCGAAGTTGACAACATCGTAACAAAATAATCAACTAGAAATAAATGTGGAAGAAGCTGTCTCAACAATAGTTTTTTTCTGAAATCCAAGCCGAGATATCCGAAATTTTCTTTGAAAAATTTTTGTGATATTTCGGCTTATTTCTGAAAGAATATTTTTTGTTTTGCTATACCCTTCTGGCCACTGATGAAATGAGGAAACACATGTTAAAGAAACGCTTACTCCCTATCGTCGCTTTGCTATGCCTATTGACGTTAGCTGGTTGTAGTACTTCAGCGAATAAAGCCACAACAGCAAGTACTACGACAAATAAAATTTTAAAAGATCCTTATTCAGATGAACAATTCCTATTAGGTACGTATGTCCGGATTCGTGTCTATGATGAAGGAAAAGAAGCTGCTTTAAAACCAGCTTTTGACCGAGTAAAAGAGTTGGGCGATAAAATCACGATCAATCAACCAGGTTCAGAAATCGATGAAGTCAATCAGCAAGCTGGCATCAAGCCGGTAAAAGTTTCTGATGATGTCTATGGGTTATTGAAGAAAGCCTATGAATACAGCGAAGATTCCCAAGGTGGTTTTGATATGGCGATCGGTGCCATTACTCAGCTGTGGCGTATTGGTTTTGATGATGCAAGAAAACCTTCTCAAGAAGAAATCGACCAAGCATTGAAGTTAGTCGACTACCATAAAATCGAATTGAACGATCAAGACAAGACTGTCTATCTCAAAGAAAAAGGGATGATCATTGACCTTGGGGCGATCGCTAAAGGATACATCACAGATGAAGTAGTGAAAGTACTGAAAAAACAAGGTGTGACGACGGCGATCGTTGACTTAGGTGGAAATGTTTATGTTTTAGGTCATAGTCCTAGAGGGAAAGATCAAGACTGGACAGTCGGTATCCAAGACCCTAATTTAGCACGTGGATCTGTATTAGGAACCATCGAAGAACGGGATAAAACACTCGTTACATCTGGTATCTATGAACGCTACTTAGAAGTAGACGGTAAAAAGTACCATCATTTATTTGATCCTAAAACTGGTTATCCTTTTGATAATGACATCGCAAGTGTCACGATCATCACAGATAAATCAATTGATGGTGATGGCTTATCAACGGCTGTCTTTTCAATGGGTGTGAAAAAAGGGCTTGAATACGTTGAAAGTGAATTGAACAATGGTACTGAAGCAATTTTTGTCACAAAAGAAGATAAAGTATATGTGACAGATCCAATCAAAGATACATTTAAACTGGATAAAGACTCAAAATATACGATGGGCGATCGCTCAGAACTGAAATAAGGAGCAAGAAACATGACACTAAAAATCTTTCTAGAAGTAGTCGAACTACGGACTAAGGTGGCTAGTGTATTTCCTTTTGCGATAGGGGTTTTATTCTCTATCGCTTTTTTTCATGAGATACATTGGTTGAACACCTTATTATTTTTTATCGGTATGCTCGTCTTTGATTTGGCGACAACAGCTATCAACAATTATATGGACTACGAAAAAGCCCATTCCGCTGTTTATAAATACGAAGAAAATGTGATCGGACGTACAGGGACTTCCCCCAAATTGGTTCGCAATATGATTTTAGGGATGATCCTTTTTGTTCTGATCATTGGTCTCATTCTAACTGCTAAAACGGGGCTCTTTCTATTATTGATGGGGGTAGCTTGCTGTTTCATCGGTATCTTTTATACATTTGGTCCGATTCCTTTATCT
>NZ_QPTY01000034.1:0-34218 GCF_005236045.1 Enterococcus sp. VV15 | reverse complement strand
ATATAAGAAAACCCGAAAAGAAGGCACTCTCTTCGGGTTTTCGGTCTGTACTGAAATCAAGGTATTATTGGGAATCCCAGCTTAAATCATAGATGCCGTAAGGGATTTTATTCTTTATTTAAAACTTTGCAACAGAACCCTTTTATTCGCTGCGAAGGTGGATTAAATACGACTCAACGAGCAGTGGTTCAAGGAACGTTTGTTTCTTCTTATCCTGCAAGTGAAGCAAATAATGAGTTAAAAGAGAAATTAGGACTTGTTTCTGTTGTTAAAGATCAAAAACAAGTGGACAATACAATTGTGTCAAATTCGATGGATACAGTGTCGAATCATGACATTACTTCAGACGAGTATACGAACCAATCAGTAAAGAAAAGCAAAGAAATGAATACATTGAAGGAAGAAAAAGAAGTGTATTCTTCTTTTGAAAAATATTGTATTTGGTTAGTCAAAGAATGCAATGATATGTATGTGCTAATAACAGCTTCAGTCGTTTATCTGTTGGTATTGATCGGTTGTGTTCGTAGTAAGTCGTACAAATAGTCATGGTGGTAAAAACTATCAAGAATACCAAGTCAAAGTTGGTGACAAAGTAAAATAAGGGCAGATTATTGGTTATGTTGGTTCTACTGGGAACAGCACAGGTAGTCATTTACACCTTGAACTTTGTTTAGATTATAGTTTAAACCAATCACAATTGGTTGATCCAGAAACAGTCTTATTCTAAGGAATAAGGATGTTTTTATATTGCCATGAAGAAAGGGATTCATATGCTATTTTATGCAGGTCTATTTGTGGATGCTGTGTTTGGAATAGGAATAATGGCATTATTAGTTGCAGGAAAGCAAGAAGATCAATAATTTAAAAGAGAATAAAAAAATAGATTTATCTAATTTTAGGAGGAAGTTTTAATTTGAACAACCAAGAATCGAATTTATATCCTGTGAGGGATCTTGTATTAAAAGAAAAGGACTTAATTTTTACTGTCTATAGGAAAGATATTATCAAATCTCGTGTTTCAAGAAAAATGAGAAAAGGAAAGAGCGGTGTAATCGAATCTGAATATTGTTATTGTTTGTCAGAAAAAATAATCAAAAAAAAACGATTTTATCAAAATCAATTGCCAAATGCTCGATACATTAAGAAATTATGTATTTTAAATAATGAGAGAAGGATTGTTCAAGAAATTCCTATATTGAGGGTTATTCAGTCAAGAAGTGGGGCATTAAATTTTGGCATTGATCGACAAGCTTTTACGGAAAATCTAACGAGACAAGCTACAAAAAAATAAAACTCATATTATGTAACTTTTTAGGAGGTGATCATGTTGTTATTAGAACATGTATTGAAACAAGTTATTCAAGAGACCTATCCAGATAAGAAAATCTATCAGGATTTTACAATCAGGATTGTTCCTAAAGAACTAAAATCAAAACATGGACAATACATTCAAAATGATCGAAAAATCGAAATATATAATTTGAGTCGTGCGCCTGGCGCAAATTTTTTAACCGCTTTGCATGAAGTAGCTCATCATATAGAAGCTATGGATTTCGGCGAAACAGCGCATAAAGAAACGTTCTATGTTCGTTTCTATCCTTTAGTCTGTACAGCGTTAAATAAAGGATATATAAATCAAGAAGATCTTTTGTTAGATAGCCAAGATTCTTCTGACTACAAAAAGCTTTGTCATTATTATGGTAGTTCATTTGCCCAAGACTATACTGAAGCAAAACAAAGAAATACAGTAGTAGTTTCAAATGCTTATAATGCAAGTGTATTACTAAAGCGACGTGATTTTTCTTACTTGTCTGGTCAATATATATGGTTAAGAAAATTTGAGAATGAGGAACAAGCTATTAAAGAACAAAAAATTCTAGAAAGTTTTAACCAAAATTTAGATGTGAGAGTTGTTCCAGTCTTAGATCCAATATTTATTCAAACTTATTATGTAGCTGTTCCTGGTGCTTATCAATATCGAGAAGTTTTAAGAAAAGAAGGATTTATATGGAACGGGTATGGTTTTAAAAGTGCATGGGTGAAGAAGTTACCAAGTACCGATTACTTAAAAGTTTGTTCCTTTTTAAAAGAACATCGGTTAACAGGTAAAAAAGTTATCCCTAAAATGTTGAGTAATAATTAAATTAAGTGTTTTCAGTAGAAGATATCATATCTTCTATTTTTTTATAAAAAATAAAGGAGAAATGAATATGGCATTATCCACAGAACAGCGAAAAACAAAAGAGGTCGCAATGGCAATTTTAGAAGCCAACGGCCAAGATTATGATACGGCATTAGATCAGTTCCACCAGAAAATTATTTCCGAAAATCAAGAACTGATTTTAAAAAGCTTGAAAAGACAAGCAAATAACAATCAATTTCAGAAAGGACAATATAATGGAAAATAATCAAATGAATCTTTTAGAAAAAGGAAAAAAATATGGAAATTCTTCATGGGTGAAATTTAGTTTAAGTGCATTAGCAATTATTTTGCTATTTCAACTATTATTTCCCATCGATGCTTTTGCAGACATTCAAAGCTCGGTAAATAAAGCCGGAAATGAAGCGACAAAGTTAGTACGAAATGTAACTGCTGCAATCGGAACAGCGATTATTGCAGGAGGCTTTTTAGCAAACATGATGCCCATTATGGAGATTAGTCAAAAAGCGAAGATGATTATTGTTCGTGCTGGAGTCTCTATTCTAGGGATTTCATTCGCGGCACAGTTAGTCGATTGGATTATGTCTATTAAATAGATTGAAATGAAAGTTGGTGAGAATGTTGATTGAAGTTAAGATTGAGGAATCTAATGCCGTACGAATTAGAAAAGAATGCTATTCGTATGTGGAATTTGAACAACTTTCAGAAGAATTACGTCCAGAAAATTCAGTGACTTATCTTTTGGTACAAGATAAAAAAGTCTTATATCAAGGGAAATATCAATGTGTTTCAGGGTTATCTTTTCATGAATCAATCCATTATAGTATTGAGCAAATGATTCAATCAGGCACATTAAAACAGCGTAAAGGACAGAAATTGTTGGAGTTGTTAGATCGAGAATTAGCTTTTCCTGGTGGAACTCAACCTTCGTCTACTTCAGTTTCTTTCACACCCTCTTCTGAAAAGAAGAACAAAAAATACTTTTCTCTCAACCTTGTTTCTTTGCAATCTTTTTTTAAGATTCATTGGAAAAAAATAGGTATAGGAGGAAGTATTTTTTTTCTTCTTTTTATTGGTATTTTGTGGAGTTCAACTCAAAAAATTAAGACAAACCAAATCGATTCTTATCAAACATTAGTTGATAAGAAAGAATATACTGTAGCGTTGAAAGAATACCCACAAAAAGAAGAAGTGTTAGTAAAGCAACTTTATAAAGAAAAAAACAAGGAAGAGCTTTCTACATTAGCAAAAGAAGGAGAATCACACCTTGCTTTATTTTATTTGCTCTTTTTAGAACACCAGTGGGAAAAAATCACAGAAATGACTGATTTACCTGTGAATGAAGAAACACAAGGTATGCTCGGATTTGCTTATTTAAAACAAGGAAAAATCGAAGAAGCAGAACTAATCAATCAGGAAATTAAAAGTGAGGTATTAGAAGAGCAGATTCAGTTTGCGAAGAAAGAAGAAGCATATCAAGCTATTCATGAGAAAGATATAAAAAAAGCAGAAAGAATCAATCAAGAAATTCATGACGAAGAATTAACTGAAGATATTTCTGTGGCTAAAAGTATTGTGAATTTGTTAGAAAAATACAAAAAAGACAAAGAAGATACAAAACTTTCCGAATCTGAACGTAAGGAAGCAGAAGAAAACTATAAACTTTGGGAAGAAAAATTAAAACAATTAGGAGGAGTTTCAAATGACGAATCAAACAACGAACAATAAGGGTAACGGGTTTCAATCGATTCCGAAAAAATGGTGGCTGATCGGATTATGTTCTTTTTCTATTTTGGGAGGTCTAGTGACATATGGTTATCAGTCTGCGAATCAACCAGAAAAATCTGTTGCAAAATCAGAAACTGTTTCTTCTCGTCCTAAGAAATCTTCATTATGGGAAGAACAGATTAAAGAAGAAGGTAAAAAAGAAAAGTCATCTGAAAATAATGAAAAAAGTACGGTAGATAAAATTTTAGGTGTACTTACAGGAGACAAAGAAGATTCTCAAACGATTTTTGGAATTAAAGTAGCAGACAATAACAAGAAAGATCGAACGAATTTAATTGGTGAATTAGCTAAAGCATTAGATGTACAAGAAGCTAAGGAACAAAAACGAGAATCTATACCAAATGGTGAGAATAAGAACGAATCTTTATTCTTACTAACAGATAAACAACAATCATCCAAAGAAGAAATGCTTGATTTATCAAAACCTATTTTGCCAGATAAAAAACCAGAAGTCATTTTACCTGAAAAACCTGAAAATTCTGGGACAGATGAAGAAAAACCAGTCAATCCAGATATACCTGTTTTACCAGATAATCCCAATGTACCAGTAGACCCTACTCCAGATCCAACACCTGATGAACCAAAGCCACCAGTTACACCAGAAGAACCAGATCATACACTAGACCAACTTATTGCTACGAATAAACTGGAGTTAACCACTGTTAAAAATAAAGCAGATCATTTAAATCAATCATTGAAACAAGTGAAAAAAGAATTAGACCATTTGACAACAATTGAAGAAGAAACTACACAAAATGCTGAAAAAGCAACAAACGAATGGCAAAAAGTTTCTGATTTAGTCAATGAATACAATCGTTTATCGCAGGAAATTAAGAAATTAATTGAAGTCGATGGTAAAGTGTTGCCAATCAATTATGACTTATATCGTGAAACGTATGAACAATTGAATCAAAAAGTGATTGAAATTAAAGAAGCACAGAAACAAGCTAATCAAACGACCACACAAATGAGCGAATCAGTTCAACAAGCACAAGAAACAGCCAATCGGTTACCAGAAATGAATCAACAATATCAAGATTTACAAACACAAGTTTCTACAACTAACAATGAGATCCAAACAACAGTATCTAATGCGCAGTCGAACGAACAAGTAAGCAATGCAGTACAGAATGAAATCAACCAAGTGACACAAGCTTCAGAAGCATTAGATACAACTAATCAAGTGGTAGGTAGCCAAATAGAAGAGAGTCAACAAACGGATTATCAACCTGCTTTGGAACAAGCCAATCAGGCTGTCGAAACGGTAACCAATGAGGCTAACAAACAAAATAGCGCTGTAGATTCCGTTCTAAGTGATTTTCAATCATTGCCTACTGTAGAAGAAGTGGAAGCTCCTTCTACGCCTGAAACAGCTCCAGAAACGCCAGAAATGATCAATCCATCGTTAAATGAACAAAATCAATCAGAACCTTCAATGAACACAGATACAGGTGATCAATCTTCCATTTTGCCAGAAGTATCTTCTTTGGATAGCGGCACGCAAATAGGAAATGGAGAAATCGTATAATATATTTGAATAGGCAGCAGAGATCATTGAAATATCTAACTTATATAGGTTTTGAAAAAGTGGCAGAAGATTTGATTATGACACCTCATGGAAATATACCTGTTGAAAAGATTTTTTTATTATTATCATATCGAGCTTACGCCTTTTACTGTGACTGTTTCAAGGGGTTCATATAAATTGGCTTCATTTTATCGATGTATATTGAATCTAACACTTAGTTTTCTAGTTTTCTATCTAAGTATAAATGGAATGATTGAAGAACAAAACATTTTACGGTATTTAGGTCTTGCCCTATTGTGTTCATTGCTAATTATCGTTGAAGCACCAACTTTATATGCAATGTTTAAGAAACCGAAAAAACTATTTTTGAATTATCAAAAGAAAGGAAAAGGATGAATGGTTTTAAGTAAACAGAAAATTAAAGAAGAACTTCATAAAATAGATTTACGTGAAATTTATCGTCGTTATTGTGGTGAAACCGAACTAATGAAAAAAGAGTTTTATATGATTAAAAATTACGATGAGACGCATACTTTAGAAGAAGCGATTCAACTTCGCATTGAAAGTCTAAAGGAATATCAACAGATTCGTCAAGAAAAATGTAAAGAAATGGAAATTAAACAGTTGGTTGATTTAATCGGTCATGAAGAGTTGGGACAAGAGTATTTAGCAACAGAATATGAACAGATGGAACAATATATAGATAATAATGAAATGGATGAAACAGTTTCATTTCAACCGTATGCTTTTGATTTATTTTATCAAAATGAAAGAGAACGTACATGAAACATTCAAAATTTTGGAGAAGAGATTTAGTTGGTACTCGATTTTGGCGTGACCCTACACGCATACCCTACAAGCATATTGAACGTTATCTTGGACAGAAACGTGTATTGTATCCTTTATTTGTTAGTTTGTTCATTTTTCTATTTTTATTTTCCAACTACATTGTATCTTTACCCAGTATTCTTACTGAAGTCTTTCCAAATGGACTTTTTGGAGAATGCGACTGGAAAAATGCGTTTCAGTTAAAGTTTTTCTTTCAGTTACCTAAAACCAGTACAGGGTGGCTATTTTTCTTTTTGATTTCCTCATTTTGTACACTTCTATTTGGGTACAAATTATACAGAGTTCGTAAAAGCTTTATGCCATTAGAAGATGTTATGACTGCGGCGACGTCTCGTTGGGCAGATGGAAAGAGTGAATTAGATTATCAGTATCCAGTCATGCCTACAGATGACATGGAGGCTTATGATGGGCCATCAGGTATGGTTGTAGGGACTTCACCTCGAACAAGTGAAGATCAGGAGTTAAATAGAGTTCGAGAATATATCTCTAGTGAACCAACTAATGTAGCCATTGTTGGGGAAACTCGTGTTGGTAAAGGGGTCTTTGGTGTTGAGAAAGCGATTGATGGATTTAGTCGAACAACAAATATGAAGGAAAAACGTTCAATGAACATTCATGATCCTTCTGGAGAACTTTATTTAAAATGGAAAAAATTATTAGAAAAAAGAAATTACAAAGTTAGATTGTTGAATTTAAATGATACAGCTGTTTCAGACACAACGAACCCTTTAGCTTTGGTTGTTCATTACTATAAACAATATTTATTTGGAGACACAACAATTGCGAGAGATCGAGGACTCGATCAAGCTCAAGCAGAATTAGCTACTTTATGTTATACCTATTTTCATGATCCAAATGCGAAAGAACCTTTTTGGCAAAATGCTGCCACTGCTTTATTTACTGCTGGATCATTGGCATTAATTGAAGAATCTTTATTGATTCAACGAGAAGAACTTTCCAATATGTATACAATTGTTAATATGATTGCAGAAATGAACAGTGATCAAATTACTACTGAATCTCATCCTATGATCCAAAAACATACAGATGATTTAAGAAAAAGAAAACAATTATTCAGTAAGTATAAGGGAAAGTCAGTATTAGACTTCTATTTCCAAGAATTACCTTTAGATCACCCTGCTCATTTGGCTTATTTAGATATTTTAGCTTCTGCACCTGCAAAATCAACCATTGGTAATGTTGTTACACATATGTTGACGAATTTAAAAGCATTTCGTAGAACAGGAAATGCTAAGTTAATGGCTCAAAACTCAATCAATTACATGGATTTAGGGTTTGGAGAACAACCAATGGCTGTTTTTGTGGTTGTTTCTGACCAAGATAAATCGAATCACGAGATTGCGGCTAATTATTTCGATCAAAGCTTTAAAGAATTAACGAAAGCGGGATTGAAACAACCGAGTCGTAAATTACCAAGACAAGTAGTTTTTCTTTATGAAGAAGCAGGAAATATGGTTAAAATTCCTGAATTAGCAACCAAAATGACTGATGGATTAAAAGTAGGACTTAGTCATGTAATTGTATTACAAAACTATGAACAATTAGATAAGTATGGTGACGACGCGAATACGATTATTGCAAACTGCGGAAATACAATTGTAGTTAAAACAAAATCAAAGAAAACAAGAGAAATGATTGTTGAAGACTTAGGGAATCGAGCGAACCTTTCACTTTCACGTCAAGGAAAGATTGCAGATAGTGAGAAAACACTCACTGATTCTATGGAACGTATCCCTATGTTAACTAAAGATGAATTATCTCGTTTACCTTTTGGACAAACTGTTGTGATTCGAAGTATGAAAACTCACGATTTAGCAGGGAATGTTATTGAAAATATGTATCCTATTTACAATCGTGGGGAAACAAAAATGCTAGAAGCATGGAAATATCTTCCGTATGAAGAAAGTACCTGGGACGAAATTGAGGAAGAGTATCACAATGCGCCTCATACACAAATTCAATTAAGTAGTTTACTTTATTTGGTTGATCCTTTAATGATTCAGGAAAAAGAAGGAAGAAGACAAGCGATTATTGAAGGGAGAGATTTTGAAGCAGAGAAAGCTTCAGCAATTGAAGCAGAAAATCAGTCAGTCGAAGAGGGTTCTGTACGTGTTTCGCAAGGAAAATATGTCGAACCAAAAGTTGAAAATTCACGTTTGGAAGAACTAGATACAATTTTTGACGTGTATTTTACGGAAGACGTTCAACAACAACGAATACAAGAATTAGATTTAGCAAGTCCATTAAGTTATTTCTTTAAACAGAAATTGAAAAAAGATGTACGAGTTTTTTGTGAGTCACAAGAAAATCCACAACGAATGGAGGAGGAATATGAACAATTGCTTCAAGAAGGAACGATTAAAGATATTAAAAAATGGTTAGCCAATGTTGGTAGAGAACCTCTTTATGAACGTATGATTCAAAGCGTTGAAAATAATGGTTTTACTCAAATAGGAGGGGAGGAAAAATAAATGCCGTTTATTCTATCCAATGTTGTGACTAATTTTCTCTCTGGAAATGGTGCAACAGTGATGTCTAATGAACAACTGTTAAAGTTGTTAAATGATAACTCTGGTTATCTAACACAAGGAAATCCAATTTGGGATGCTTTACGACCAATAGGCATGAAGATTGCGGAAGGTGGAGCCTGGGTCTTAGATGGATTATATGGCGTGATGGGTAACCTTTTAAATTTGTTAAATATTTTCGATAATCCAGCTTTCACTGAGCTAATGCACAAAATTGATCCATTAAAAGGATTTCTTTTGTTGATGGCAGTAGTGGGCTTTTTTATTTTATTAATGTTTAACAAAGTAAACGGAGCGACACAAGCACCTTTAAATTTATTACTGATTTTGTGTTTAACATTGATGGCTCCAGCATTGTGGTCAACGGCTTCAAGCATGACACAGGACGTATTTAAAGCCATTAATAAGGTAGACCAGAGTCCAGGTGAGTCGATTATTTTAGAAAATACAACAGATTTAGTAGCTGTTGCAGAAGAAGGTTGGAAGTTAAAAGATGGAGAAAATTTGAATCATTACAAGCATGCTAAACAAATTGATATGCAAGAAAAAATTGAGAAACCTGATGATGTTAAAAATGGAGAGGTTTTTAAGAAAGAAATCGAGACAGATTCTAAGGGAAAGGACTCATTAGTAGATATTGAGCAACCAAGTGGTTTTGCGGCTTGGTTGTCTAAATTCTTTTCACCAAATTATTATCGAAACAAAGTCCATTTCTTTAATATTTATTTGACTGAGTTTGTTTCAATTGTTGCATTAGCGATTACTTCCTTCAAATTCGCGATAATCATTGTCAAAATGTATGGCGATTATGTTTTGTTAGTCAAAGGTGGTTTAGCAGATTTCATGGGTATGCAACGAGTGAAAGCTGTTTTTTCTGAGTTAGTTGGTAGTTTTGCTTTGTTAGTCTACGTGCCAATTCTTTTTCAAATATATATTGTTGCGACAGTTTATATTAAGTCGATGAATTTTGATTTCTTCACTTACATTATTGCGATGGCAGGTGCTGCATGGGCATTGATCGATGGACCAAATGGATTTCAACGTGTGACAGGAATCGATGCAGGTTTGAAAGGAACGGCTGGTGTGATGATGGCGGCCTTCAGTGGATCAAAACTTGCAAGAGGTGTGAAAGATTTTGGTTTAAGTGCGGCAAAATCTGCTGGTGGTGCATTAGCTGATGTTGGTGCTTTTGGTTTAGGAATGTCATTAGCTACTGCTGGTGCAGGAAATAATGGCAATGGAAAAGGATTGAAGGGGATTAATGACATGATGGATGGTGGTGATTCGGATTCAGAAAATAAGGAGGAAGATGATTCTAAATCTAATAAAGGCTTTAATGAGCAAGCACGAGAGAAAGACCAATCAAAAGATTCGAATGATTTACAAAATCAAGAATCCTCTGAAAATGAAGAATCGTCTACAGAATCAGATGGTGTGGGAGAAAACACACAAGAAACACAAGAAACTTCTGAATCTTCCTCTGAATCTTCAGATTTTGATAGTTTGGAATCGCTAGAACCAACTGAAGCAGATATTAATTCTGATTCTCCACTGGGATTCAATGAAATGGCACGTCAAGAGGCTGAAGAATCAGAAGAAACGACCAATTCAGATGATTTAAATTCTTATTCATCTGGAAATGAAGAAGCTCATTTATCAGCTAATAATGAAAAAGAGACTGGTTTCAATCAAGAGTCTGACGATCCAAAATCTCCTAAAAATGAAGAAAAGCCAAAACGAACATTTTCTGCGAAGTCTGACCGATTAAATCAAGAATTGTCTCAACATAAGAAAAATAATCCATTAAAACAAGCAACTAAAAATAAAGTATTTGGCTATGGAAAAGAAGATCCTAGACGTTATCATTCTTCGTCCTTTATGAGTAAACGTCGAGATGCTTATGATCTCGGAAAAGATTATGGGCAGTATCGCCAACAAAAACGAAGAATAAAAAGCGAATTTAAAGAATCTAAAAAAGACGCAAAGAAAGAAGAATAAGTGATTATATTGGTATTTGATGAAGAACTCTATTTATCAATAGGGTTCTTCAATTTTTACTGATAAATGAAAGGAATGAACAAACATGTTTACTCGACCTAACCGAATTACGGATACGATGCGTGTCGGAGGTGTTTATACTTTAATGGATGCCGCTGTATTTTTTGGTGTATTACTTTATGGTTGGAATTATATTGCAGCTTTAGTTTATCCATCTTTACGCTTGTGGTTTCGCCTATTTCTTGTAATGGTAACTATTTTTTGGATGTTGCCGTCACCAATGAAACCAAGTCAAAAGAATATTACAACGCTTATTGACCTTTTAAAGAAGGATTTAACGATTTATTATCCTGATACAATTTATTCTACACAAGAAGAAGCATTTGAAGAAAATAAACAAATATTGGAGGCAGAAAAATGATCATTGATGACTCCTTAAAAAAGGAAACAGGAAAGAAAAAAAAGAAACTTAAACCAAATTATAAGCTATCAAATAGTGTTTTGAAACTGATGAATCATGTATCTATCATTGAAGAAGATTGCATTGTCACAAGAAATGGATTTACAGACTATTTACTACTAGAAAACTACTCCATTCGTAAAGAACCAACGGAAATCCAACGTCAAGGGATTCAAAGCTATGTGGATTTTTTCCGAAGTATTACATCAGATATTAAGTTAATTTTTATGGGATATGCGGCGGATACAACCCAACAAATCGATTACTTGTATGAGCGTTTCCCTAAAGAGAGTAGCGAGTATATTAAAGAGCAACGAGAGCATAAAGTGTGGGAACTTGAACAATCACAGTCGCTTTTGGAAGATATTGTTTATATTCAAATTTTTGGTGAAACACGAGAAGCTTTAGAAAATGCTCGCTCAGAAGTGTTACACAGTGTGAATAAGTATATTCATATTCATCCGATTTCAGTGGCGCAAAAGAAAGGATTGCTTTACCAATTATACAATTTAGGCGATCGTCCTCCACAATTTGATGATACTTTGTCAGACCCTGATTATTGTAATAAGGCGAAAGAAGATTGGAAGTTTATGAGTGAAATCATGCCACAAACGGGAATTACTTTTAAGGGGAATTGGTTTAGCCAAACAGGAAGAAATTATATCGGTGTCTCTCATTTGTATAAGTACGCAAAGAAAGAATTTTTTTATTGGGGAGAACAAATTTTTCGGCAACCAGGAGTGATTACAACAGTTGATATTTCTCACTTGGGTTTATCCAAAATAAAAAAAGAGTTGAATAAATCCATTGGAGAGAGTCGTGACAATGCAAGAAAGGGATTCTCAGAAGACATTCGACAAGAAGCAGGTATTGAGTATCAATTACTGAAAGAATTGATGGAAGAAATGATTACAGGTAATGAGAGCGTGAAAGAAGTGACGACACGTTACTACATTTCAGGAAAAACAAAAGATGAAGTTCAACAACAAGCAGATAAAATCAATCAACGGCTTGCTCTTAGGGGATATAAATCTTCATTCTTTTTAGGGGAGGAAGACACAGAGTTATTAGCACTTTATCGATCACATAAAGAACAAAAGCAAGCGAAAAATCGTCAAGGGAAAGAGTTGACGACGAATGATTTAGGTACAAGTTATCCATTGAATTATAGCCAATTAATTGATCCGAGAGGACTTTACTTTGGTCGAACAAATACAGGTGGATTGGTTATTTTGGATATGTGGCATAAGGATTATATGCGTCTTTCTTATAATTTTGTTTTACTAGGTATTCCTGGCTCTGGTAAAAGCTCAACATTGAAAAAAATTGGTAGTCACAATCATTTGTTAGGTAACTATACGTATTATTTTATGGCTAATGCTGAGAATAATCGTTTTATGAAAGCTTATGATGGTCTATCGCTAGACGCTTCTGGTCGTGATGGAACAGTAAATCCTTTCCAAATTTTTGCGACAGTTATTAATGAATTGACTGGTGAAGTAGATGAGCAAGAAAGTTACAACGTTAGTAAGAATAAATTAAAAATTATCTTCGCAAATATACATGGAGAAAATGATCCTGAGTTAAATACGTCATTGGATATGTACATTGATTTGTTCTACGAAAAGTGGTTTTCTGATCACCAAATGGTATTGGAAAATGCCACTCAATATGAAGCGATTCAATATCCTTTGTTGGAAGATTTTTTTCGATTTATTCATGATGAATTATATGAAGAAGAGAAGAAAATTCGTTCGTCACTATCAGAATTTGAAGCCAAAAGGTTAGATAAAATTCATTCTGTTAGTCAAGCAATGCTACGATCAGATGGAAAAATTTTTAATCGTCATACTACTTTAAATTTTGAAGATTATTACTCTGTTTCATTTGATTTAAGTAGTTTATTGAATAAGGGAAAAGCAGTATTTAATGCTCAATTTTATAATCTTCTTTTCTTAGTATGGAATCTTGCAATGACACGAGGTATGAGAGAAAAATATTTTGTAGATAATCATTTGAAACGTCCAGAAGAAGCGATACGAACCTTGCTAGTGATTGATGAATTTCATAATATTACACGACAAGAAAACATGGATGCCATTGATTTACTTGATAGATATGAGCGAGAAGCACGTAAAGCTTTTGGAGGATTAGGATTAGCTACTCATGATATTTCAGACTTATTTTCTAAAGGTGCATCTGACAATTTTAAGGAGAAAGTTCGTAAACTTTTGAAGCTGTCTACTTACACTTTTATCATGAAACAAGACCCAAGTTCGATTGATGAACTAAAAGATTCTTTCAAAGAAACACTACGTGAGAGCGAGTTAGAAAGTATTCCTAATCTCAATCAAGGGCAAGCAATTTTAGCAATCAAAGGGAAAGGAAATTTCCATTTGAATATTGATTTATCGAAAGAAGAAATCGAGATTTTTGCCGGCGGTCATTAATTTAGAAGTTTATTTTTTTGAGAGGAAGGTGGAAACTTATCGTTACTTTTATTCAACAAAAATGGAAAAAAACGAAACGATTTTTTGTCGAGCATGCGGATCAATTTTATCGTATGGCTCTTTTTTTTACGTTAGGAATGGTCTTATTTTTTTCAGTACCTTCCATTCTTTTAGGGACAGAAAAAGATTTAGCGGACACGCCTATCGGTGTAAATCATAGTCTTTCTTTGAATGATTTAACCCTCACACAATTGGAACGAGGCTATAACGAAAAGACACATTATGCTGAAATACTATTGAAAGCAGATGGAACAATTCCAGAGGGTGGAAAGCTAGAAATGATTGCTTCTGAATCAAAAACAGAACAGGAAATTCCTCATCATTTAATTCGCCTAACTGAAAATTATTATTTAATTCAGCTTTCTCATATTCCAGAAAATTGGAAATCAATTGTCATTGATATTGGAATTGTTTCTCCAACAAATCCTGACTTCGATCCAAAAAGTATTCAAGATTTATTTGAAAACTATGGTCGAAAAGAAGTCGATCCAGATGAAGAAACAGTCCAAGGTGCTTTGTTTATGAATCGAAAAAAAGTACCAGAAGATTCACAGGCAAAACCACAAAATGAGGATAAATATTTGGCGAAATGTTTAGAGTTACAAATCGAAGAATCAGAAAAATTAATCAAAACAAACAAAGATTTAATTCGTCAAAGTCAAAAATTTATTGAAGGCATTGAGGGTGAAATTAAGGAGTTAGAAAACGAAAAGAAATACGAAACAAAAACAGAAATTGAGGAAACAGATCAAGAAATTCAAACGAAGCAATCACAAATTAGTGAGTATGAAACAAAAATTACTGAAGCAGAATCTAACAATGAGGAATTGCAGGAGAAGATCCAAAAGCTTCATGAACAAATTCAAGATTATCGTAAAAAAGAGTATTGAGTTTTGTCGATTTATCTCAAAGTATAGCTCATAAATAATGTTAAACTGCTAACAAAAATTGTTTTTTGGTTAACAAAAATTGTGTAACCCTCACAAAAATTGTGAAAACGGCTATTTTTGTGACACACGCAAAAAGCCCGACACTGTCGGGTTGGGGACGATTTTGTCCCCCTTTTTGTCTTATGCCCTTGCACTAGTAATTGCAAATTACATTTTAGAACGAAAGAGAGGGAGATAATTGATTCGATTCGTGCTGTGTTTGTTTGTACTTGCTGTTTTAATGAGTTGTATTTTTTATGGAATCTATTATTTTTTATCGAACAAAGGGGAGAATTTAAAACAATTAATTTCCATTTTAAAAAATAAACGGAGGTAAGAAAGTGACAGAAGTTCGATTGAGAAATGTAGACGATTTAGAGTGGGAACAATTTAAAATCTATTGTAAAAAAAATAAAAAAAATCCTTCCGAGCAACTAAAAAAATATATTCGAGAGGCTGGACGATTTGAAGCAGTAATCGAAACAGAATTACGAATGAAGGCGATGGTGGATGATGTGATTGCTCACTTAGACTTAAACACACAAGCGTATTTATTAAATGTTCAACAAGGGCTAATCCCTTTAGTCCAAGAACCAATAAGGGAGGAAAATAATCAATGACATTTTCAATTAATCCTAACCATCGTACAGAAGATTTATTAAATGAAATGTTGGGAAAATTTGGTGGAACGAAAACTGGTGTGGTGAATATTTTAGCGGATCGTTACTTAGCACAAGAAAAAATGATCGAACAACTCCAAGAAGAATTAGATGAAGAACGTCGCTTGCGAAAAAGTTTGTTGCGAAATTTAGAACACAAAATGAATGTGGTTTATGAAATTGAAAATACACGACTTCATTATGAAGCTTTACCCAAACTGAAACCGTCTGACCAAGAACCAAATAATATTTTGAGTGAAGCAGAAAATCATTTAGAGATGAAACGTAATCAGGAGATTTTTCGTCACTTTGAAAAGCGAGTGAATGATTGATGAGTTCGTCTCCTGGGATTATCATGACTGGAAAATTTGCGCGACCAGGTTCGTCTGCTTTTCAGTCTTATATTGATTATATGGATCGAGAAGAAGCTGTTCGTAATGAATCCTACGATAGGTATTCCGCTTTTACGAATAGAGAAGGGACGGGTGCTGCATATGAAGGAGATGAAGACGAAACATTAGAAGGCTATATTCATTATATGGCGAATCCTGTCAAAACGTCTCGTTTATTTTCCGCAGATAAACACCAATTGCATGAAAGTGATTTAAAAAGGATGAAAGAACAATTTACCGCCGCTGCTAAAAATGGAAGTGTCATGTGGCAAGATGTTTTTTCATTTGACAACCAATGGTTGGTTCAACATGGCTACTTAGATGAGCAAACCAATCGATTAAAAGAAGAAAAAATTCATGAAGCGATTCGCTTAGCTATGGCAACAATGTTAACAGAAGAAAAGATGGTAGATTCAGCGGTTTGGACAGCTTCTATTCATTACAATACAGATAACATTCATGTTCATGTGGCGACTGTTGAACCTTATCCGACCAGAGAGAAAAAAGTATTTGTCGATCAAGAAACAGGTGAGTTAGTTACTGAAGTTAAAGGATATCGCTCACGTAAGACTATGCGGAAAATGAAATCAGTTTTTGCCAATCAATTATTAGGTTTACAAAAAGAACGTGCGAAAATTGATGTGTTACGCAAAGTAATGATTGAGGGAATACGTTCTGATCAAGGGCAAGAGCAATTGCACGACATGCTTATTGATTTACAATGTATTGCTGAAAAACTACCGGAACAAAAAGGTTACCAAAAATATGGTTATGCAGAAAAGTATGGATTTAAAAAAGAATTAGACAAAGTGATCAAGTCTTTTATCGACCAAAATTTTCCTGAGTTGTATCAAGAAATGATGGATCGACAAGCATATATTCAATCAGAAGAAGAGTCTGCATTTGGAGAAGGTCGAAATAGTTCTGAAAATAAAATTCACACTTTATACACACGTCTAGGAAACCACATTTTAAAAGAAATTCAAGCGATGGATCTCGTTCCTAAAAAAAGACAAGTAAATGGTTCATTAGGAGATGGAATAATAGATGATCAATCCACTGATTGTGACAAAACCATAGAGGATAATCAAATAAAATCGACTGAAGCTTTTCAACTTGCACTCGAACGAATTGTAAATAATCCTGCACGACACCGAGCCAACGAGCCTCCAGTTTTGGAAAGTTTGTTGGCTTATATTCGTACGGAAGAAGAAAAAATTAATGTAATCGAGGAAGAAAACGATGAACGTGAACAATACAAACAAGAATTAAAAAAGGAATGGAAACTTCGAACAATCAATAAGCAAATAATGACCATTCAAGAAGTGGAAGAAAGCAATTTCCCCCCTAAGTTGAAAAAAATGCTTCTTTCAAATTCCATACAAGAACGGATTCCAGAAAAAGTATTAGATGAGCAAATTGAAAACTTTATTGAGAGTTATTTACCAAAAGGTGCTGAAGTATCAGAATACCAAAAAGAATTTGTAAAAAGTTTGAAAGAATCAGTTGAGAAGATTGAAAATAACCCTTTCCAACATAAAGAAAATGAACCACCAACAGCGGAAGAATGGCACCGTTACTTTCAATCATTGGAACAATCCATACCAACAGAAGATTCTTATGACCATTTATTCAAAGATCAAGCTGAAGAGGTGCGTTCCATGTATCAACGTACAAAACAATTATCTGAAAAACAATCCAAATTGACGAAGAAACGGCGTTTTCCATTATCCAAAAAAGAACGTACCATGTTACAAAAAGAATGGCAGAAAGAATTAGATAAACGAAAACAAGTGTATCAACTACAACGTGTATTGCGAGAGAATACAGAACAATGGCGGAATGAACGCTTTTATGAACGAAACATTTTAGATCTATCAGTTTGACGAGTGAACAACTTTTATTAAAGTTGTTTTTTTTATAGCTAAAGGAGGATGTTAGATGAGTTATTATTCACCAAATCAAATTAAGGAAGCACGTAATTCAGATATTTTAGAATATATGATTTCAAAAGGAGAAACTTTTCAACGTCAAGGGAACTATTATCGTCATACGGAACATTCTAGTTGGGTATATGACAGTCGTCGAAAAGTAATGTTTTTCAATAAAGAAATTGATCAACCTGCAGTAAATAACTGTATCATATTAGCAATGAAACTTTATGATTTTTCTTTTGAAGAAGCTATTGGTGATATTTTAGGAAGTGAAGTCAAAGTATTGTCTGAAGCTGATTATCAAGTAAAAGAGAATGAACCTTTAAATTATCAACGAGATATTAAGGAACAACCCCACTTTTCTGAAGTATTTTCCTATTTAACAAAGGAACGAGAAATTGACCCAACAATTGTGACATTATTTAATCAAGCTAATTTAATTGGTGAGGATCGTTATCAGAATATTATTTTTAAATTTTTTGATCGAACACAACCAACGAATCCAGAAGTGGTAGGAGTGGAATTACGAGGAACGCGTTTTTTACCAGAAGAAAAAAGAATGATTAAGGAGCGTCCCTATTTTCTTTTCCAACACCCAGGGAATCAAAAAGATGCAATGTTTTATGCTAGTTTAAACTCCAAACTTCCTACTGGAGAGTTAAAAGTATTTGAAGGCCCAATTGAAGTGATGAGTTACCTTTCTTTGTATAAAGAAAATTATTTTGGTGCAAAAAAAGTATTTATAAATACTGAATTTTGTGCTATGTCAGGATTGAAGCACCAAGTAGTGGAAGCCTATTTTAGAAAAGTATTAGAATCTAATAGAAAGTTGGCAGAAGGGAAGAAAACGATTGTCCCACGTATTTCGTTGTGTGTGAATAATGACGAAGCAGGACGAGAGTTTGTTGATCGGTTTAAAAAATATTTAGCACAAAAGGGATATTCGGAAACTTTTATCAACTATAATGTTCGTCAAGAATTACCAGTATCACAATTGGGGAAGTCTGAAACCTTTGATTACAATGATTTATTAAAAGAGACTAATCATTTGAAAACTGTAGACCAATCCATGATGGTTCAAGAAGAATACGTGATGGAACAAGCCTAGAGGTGTATGAATGAAATTAAAGTTAATGGTTTTAGGTTCAGGTATTCTTCTATTACTTTTTCCTTTCTTTATTATGCTAAATATGATTACACAAATGATCGGATCAGTGGGGGCAACAGAAGAAACGAGTTCTTATTCAGAAGGGATGTTTACCGGAGAGTATACGGAAGATTTACCTATTTTTGAGGAAATTAAAGGTAGAGGCCCCATTACAGATGAACACGCGAGATATGCTGTAGGAGCGGCAGTCAAATACAAATTATTACCTTCAGTCATTCTTTCGCAATTAGGATGGGAAAGTGCTTATGGACAATCTTATTCTGGAAAAAATGATCATAATTATTTTGGGATAACCTGGTATGCAGGTTGTCCTTACCCTAAAGGGAGTGCCAGAGGTGTCGGAGGAAGTGAGGGAGGAAATTACATGAAATTTCCCGATGCAAAAGCATGCTATGCATATTATGGTTACATGGTGGCTACTCAATCCAACTTTAATGCGTGCGTTGGAAACAAAGACCCTGGTCAATGTCTTTTAATTCTAGGCAGAGGTGGGTATGCAGCGGCAGGAATTACCGAAGGAAGCGCATATTATCAAGGAGCTATGGGAATTATTAAATCCTATAATCTAACTGAATACGATGAATTTGCGATCAAAAAATGGGGAAGTATTGGTTCAACTTCTAGTGGCGGAAGTACTGGTAGTTTAGGTGGCGGATGGTACAATCCATTTCCTGGTTCAAGTTTAGATCGAAGTTCATTTTTGGGAGGACAACTTTTTGGAAAAAATCCTGGAGGAGGATTTCGCGTGAATGGTTTCCATAATGGCTTAGATTTTGGATCGGTTGATCACCCTGGAAATGAGATACATGCGGTTCATGCAGGAACTGTCGTATTTGCTGGTAATCCAAGTATTGCAGCACTAGGCTCATGTGTCATTGTGATAAAGGATGGTGATTTAAGTATGGTGTATCAGGAATTTGGCTCTTCTCCTTCAAATGCACGTGTGAAAGTGGGAGATAAAGTCAAAGCAGGACAAGTAATAGGAATAAGAGATACGGCACATTTACACTTAGGATTTACTAAGAGCGATTGGTATGCTGCACAAGCTTCAGCATTTACAAATGATGGTGTTTGGTTAGATCCATTGCCTTATTTACAACAAAGTGGAAAGTAGGAGAGAAGATTGAAAAAAGTTATATTACTCAGTTTACTAGCGGTTCTTTTTCTTTCGGGCTGTCATAAAAAAGAGGAAACGAAAGTAGCAGAAACAAATACAAGCCAGTCAACTATGCTTTCGGAAGATCCAACGACTGAAATAAGTAAAGAACCAGAAAATCCACGTCCCATGCTATTAGCATTTGGAAATAAATTTTTAAATTTCAATTCATTAAAGGAACGGAATCAATCAGTTAAAGAATATATGACAGAAAAATGCCAAGAAGAGAATGGCATTAATGTGGATTTAGATGCTAAATTTCGTAGCATAGGAAAAATTGTCAAAGTGTTTCAAGATACAGATAATGAAAAGCAATATGCATTATTGGGTGAAGAAGATAGTCGTGGTGTAAAAAACGAAGTCCTATTTGTTGTTCAACTGATTGAAGAAGATGGTCAATATAAAATTGACAATTTCCGCTATGAACAACTTCATGTACATTAAATTCTTAACTTAAACAATTTCTATGTTCATTTATTTTCTATAACCAAAATATTGACGAACGCCAAAGCGTACGCTATAATCAAGGGTGAATAAACAAAAAAGGATGTGAACATAATGGAAGTCACTACACCGACAAATGCTCGTAATAATATTTATGGGTTGATTAGGCACGTTGTTTCTGATAATCAACCTGTAGAAATTATCAATACAAAAAATGAGAATGAGAGTGTCGTTATGATCAGTAAATCTGATTGGAATGCGATTCAAGAAACATTATATTTACAAAATACAGGGGTTCTCAATCAAATTAAACGTCACGAAAATGAAGGCACAGAAGAGCTAGGTGAAATTGATTGGGATTCACTATAGAGATTAAGAAAAATGCCAAAAAGGATTTACCAAAATTGAAAGCAGCAGGATTGCATAAAAAATTTGATGAACTGATTCAAGTGCTTCGAGAAAATCCTTTTCAAACTCCACCACCATATGAAAAATTAGTTGGTGTTCCATATTATTCAAGAAGAATTAATATACAGCACCGATTAGTTTATAGCATAGATATAAAAGAAAATGTGGTAGTTATCCTTTCTGTATGGTCACATTATGAACGTGGATTAAATTAGAAAAAATATACTAGCACCATGTAACTCCCAAAGAAAGTTAGAGGTGAGAAAATGACTTATAATTTTTACGATGAGTATTCTATCGCGCGTAATCAATTTCATAACCAGCAATTCCCTTCAGAATACTTAGATGATATTTTAGTTCGATTAGCTTATCATTCAAGTGCTATTGAGGGAAATACGATATCTTTACCTCAAACTGTTTCTATCATTTTGCATAATACGGTTCCCGAAAGAACTTCACTACGTGAGCTGTTTGAAGTTGAAAATCATAGAGGTGCTTTTGCATTAATGCTGGAAAAAGTACAAGAGAACGAAGAATTATCCATTTCTTTAGTTAAAGATATCCATGAACGACTAATGGATAAATTAATTGTTGATCGTGGTCGATTCAAATCGAATGAAAATGCGATATTAGGGGCAGACTTTGATACAGCTTCACCGCAGGAAACTCCGTTTTTAATGCAACAACTTATTGATAATCTAAATTACCGGTTAGTTGTTTCTACAACTGAAGGCGAACAACTTGAAGCAATTTTGGATTCGCATATCCAATTTGAACGTATCCACCCATTTAGTGATGGTAATGGACGTACGGGGCGATTGGTTATGAATTATTCTTTACTCAAAGAGGGATTTCCACCTTTAGTGATTCAAACGGAAGACAAAGGTCAATATCTGGAGTTATTAGCTGAACAAAATGTCAGAGGGCTAATGAAGTATGCTCTTGAACAAATGGCCAAGGAAGAAAAGCGCCAAGAACAATTCATTGAAAAAGAAAAAGTACAGGAACACGATTTAGAGTTATAAAAAATTGAATAGAAAAGGGTACGCCTTTTCTAAGGAGGGGCGTATCCGCTCCTCCTTCTTTTATCTTTGTGGGAGGAAAACATGAACAATCAAAAACAAGAAAACTTAAAACAATTATTTAAAGAAACATTTTTGCAAGTTACAACTGATTCTGAATCTTTCATTCAGTTTCTTAATCAAATAAAGTTGCTCCATAAGTATGATTTATCTAGTCAACTCTTTATACATGGTCAGAAGCCAAAGGCAACACATATT
The DNA here is from genome assembly GCF_005236045.1 of Enterococcus sp. VV15. Lineage (NCBI taxonomy): Bacteria > Bacillati > Bacillota > Bacilli > Lactobacillales > Enterococcaceae > Enterococcus > Enterococcus sp. VV15. Next base: position 12,005 of record NZ_QPTY01000034.1, on the reverse strand, counting down.
GCAGATTTTGATACATGGAAGTCCTTAGGTAGATATGTAAAAAAAGGGGAGAAAGCTATTACGGTACTTCATCGTGAGCAAAATCGTATGATTATTAGCCATTTTTTTGATGTATCTCAGACCGTTGGAAAAGAGATCCAGTTTCCTGACTATACACTCAATGATGAAAAATGGGCTCTCTTTTTTTCTCAAGAAATTCAAGATCAAATCGATGAACAAATTGATTTGAATGCTGATCCAATTATTCGTCGATTATCTATAGATTTAGGAGTATCTTTAGCCAAAAGTAAAAGTTTAGGAGTTGAAATTCCTAAAATAAAGAATATTGAGTTAACTCAGTTACAAAATTTTTCTCTGTTTGTTGAAATTCTAACGAATGTAAACACAATCAATCAATTTCTAAGCAAAGAAATTTTAGTTTATAAAAAAGAAAGGGAGAGAGAAGATGAACTTAGATTACTACGAGAACGAGACAGGACAATTGATTCCGAAAATCGAGTATCCACACAACGAACCACTAGGGAGATTTGGGAAAATAGCCGTAGACAAGCTTCAGGAAGAAAATCCAGTGGAATATCAAATCAAGTTGATGGAAGGCGATCTGATGAAGTGGGGACACGAAATCGACAAGAAAGTTTGGAACAGAGCAACCGAATTAATGGAAGCATTGGAAGAAGCCAATCCACTGACACCAGCTCAACAAGCGGATTTCGAGGAAAAATCGAAGATTCTCACACAATTTCGAGAACAAGCAATCGAACTCGCAATGAACGAGATTCTATAGAGGTAAAATCTAATATAGATATAAAAGACTTGGAAGAAAAACAATCTTCGGAGTCTTTTTTTGTTGAAAAAAATCCTGATTACGAAGAAATTACTCCAGATTTTACAGAGGAAGAGCTAAACAACATATTGAGACGTGGATCAGGCGTTGAAGGTGGAAAAATACGCATTTACCATTTATATCAACGAACCCTTTCCAAAAAGGAAAGAGCTTCTTTTTTAAAAGAAGAATATGGTTGGTCAGGTTCTACTCTAGATATTCAAGGCTCTTCTTTTTCTATGATGAATTGTCGTCCAAGCAAAGGGATTACGATAATTAAGAAAATCAATAATGAAGACTATGTACGTGTAATGAAATGGTCGGAGGTTGAGGAACGTATCAGTTTGTTAATTCGTCAAAATGAGTATCTAACTGAAGAAGAACTTAAACTTGTGCAATCAAAGAAAGAAGAATCAATTAAAGAAGAGTTAAGTCAAATGGATACTGAAGCAGAGGAATTAACACTATTTGATTTAGAAGAGATAGAAACGGAAGAAAAACCTGTTGTAACTGAAGGATATGGAACTGAAGTCGCATTTATTCCGAAAATAGAATCTAAAAAAGAGAGAATCAATCATGGCGAAACAATATTTGAACAAATTTCTCGGAATAAAACAAATGGTTTTTCTTTTGAAAATATAGATGTTACTCAATTTTATCCAAGTAAAGCAAGAGAAAAAATCAAAGCAAATCTTGAAGCGATTCGGTTATCGAAAGAAATCAGTCAGACACCTGGGCGAATAACTACTGACAAAGAACGAAAAATTCTTGCAAAATATGTCGGTTGGGGTGGTTTGGCAGCGATTTTTGATGAACGTGATGACCAATATTTAAGTGAACGGAATCAGTTGAAAGTTTTGTTATCTGCAGAGGACTATCGAGCAGCTAGAGAAAGCGTATTGACTGCTTATTATACTGATCCACGTATTATTCAAGCAATTTATCAAAAAATTGAAGCGATGGGCTTTAAAGGTGGCACAATTTTAGATCCTTCGACAGGAACAGGGAATTTCTTTTCGGCTATGCCAAAAACAATCAGAGAAAATTCTACACTTTATGGGGTGGAATTAGACCCAATTACTGGGAAAATTGCGCAACAATTGCACCCTGACGCGAATATTGAAATTACAGGTTTTGAGAAAACTCCTTTAAATAAAGATAAATTTGACTTAGTCATTAGTAATATTCCTTTTGACAACTTCAAAATTGAAGATGAAAACTATTCTAAAAAATATGCGATTCACGATTACTTTATTAAAAAAGCCCTTGATAGCACAAAAGAAGGCGGAATTGTAGCAGTTATTACGTCGATGTCGACAATGGACAAATCAGATTCTTCTATTAGAAGAGAATATGCTGAAAAAGCTGATTTATTAGGTGCTATTCGATTACCAAGCAATGCCTTTAAGAAAATTGCAGGAACAGATGTGGTGACAGATATTCTTTTCTTCCAGAAGAACTCTGAGCGAGAATTAAAGTATTCCCCAAGTTGGGTCTTTGATGGCACAGATCCAGAAATACCAGAAGTGATAATGAATAATTATTTTGTTCGTCACAAAGAGATGGTCTTAGGTGATTTAGCTATCAAGAATTTCAGAGGTCAAACGTTAACTGTCAAACCACGTGAAGGAGACTTAATTGATCATTTAAATCAAGCTTTCTTGAATTTTGATGGTCAAATAAATAGTTCAACAAAAGAAGAAACGATTGAGCTAACTTCTAAAGAAACAGAAGTATCTAAAGCAGAAATTCCATTATTTAACTATGGCATTATTAATAATGAAGTATATTACAATAATGCTGGAGAAATTGAAAAATATTCCGGTTCTCTAAAAGCAACAGAACAAATTAAAGGGTTAGTCGAAATCAAAGAAACTCTGATTTTGGTGATTGAAATACAACGGAGTATAGATTATTCACAGGAAGAGTTTCAGCTTGCGTTAAATAAGCTTAATGATCGCTATGATTCATTTGTATCGTCTTATGGTTCGATTAATAAGGTATGGAAAGTATTTAGTCGTGACGAGTATTGTCCACTACTAAAAGCGATTGAAATTGTTCAAGAGGATGGAACAGTCCAAAAGGATGATATCTTCTTTCAAGCAACGATTCGACAAACAGAAGAAATTACTCAAGTGGAGACAGCCCAAGAAGCTTTACAATTATCAATCAATCGTCAAATGAAAGTGGATCTTGATTATATGGTCTCTATTTATCCAAAAGACAAAGAAACAATTATTGACGAATTAGAGGATTCAATTTTTATCAATCCTACGAAGTATCAAGGTGATATTTATGGTGATGTCTGGGAAACACGTGAAGAATATCTCAGCGGAGATGTCAAACAGAAATTAGTGGAAGCAAAATTAGCAATTGAATCGTATCCAGAAATTTTTCAAAAAAACGTGTCAGCACTTGAACAATCACAACCAACACCACTAAAAGCTGGAGATATTGACTATTCATTGGGAGCTACATGGATTCCAACTGAAATTTATCAATCGTTTATGTATGAATTATTTGAAACGCCTCAATACATGCAGAGAAACGGAATTATTCAACTAGAGTATGATTCCTATGCTTCTAAGTATTTTATTCGTGGAAAAAGTAGAGACGAAAATGCACTAACAACCAATAAATATGGAACAAAACGTGCAAATGCGTATTTGATTTTGGAAAATAGTTTAAATCTTTTAAAAGTGGAAGTACGAGATCGAGTGATTGATGATGACGGTAAGAAACGATACGAACTCAATCCAAAAGAAACGATGTATGCACGTACGAAACAAGAAGAGCTACAAGAAACCTTCAAAAGTTGGGTGATGAATCATAGTGAGGTATTGGAAGAATTACACGCAATCTATGAAGAACGGTTCAATCGCATTGTGCCGAGGACTTATGATGGTAGCCAACTAGAGTTTCCTGGTCTGAATCAAAAGATTACTTTACGTCCTGCCCAACAAAATGTGGTTGCTCGTATCTTACATGAAGGAAGAGCGTTAATGGCACATTCTGTAGGTGCAGGAAAAACACTTTCCATGATTACAGCAGGAATGATGATGAAAGAACATGGACTAATCAAAAAACCATTGTACGTTGTGCCTAATCATTTAGTTGGAGATTTTGGGACAGAATTATTACGCTTTTATCCTGCCAAAAAAGTATTGATTACCACAAAAAAAGATTTTGAGAAAAGTAAACGCAAAGAGTTTGTTTCTCGAATTGCAGTAGGAGAATATGACGCCGTTATTATTGGTCATAGTCAATTTGAAAAAATCACGTTATCGCCAGAGCGACAAAAGAAAATGTTACAAGAAGAAATTGATCGAGTTTCTGAAGCAGTTGCGGAATATCAAATGAATAATGAAGAAGAATCTTGGTCAATCAAACAGATGATTTCTTTTGAAAAACGATTAAACGAAAGACTTGAGAAATTAAATAAACAAGACAAGAAAGACCACATGATTTATTTTGAAGATTTAGGCGTAGACTTCTTATTTGTTGACGAGGCGCATGTTTATAAGAACCTTTATTCTTATACGAAACTATCCAATGTGGCAGGAGTGAACTCTTCCAATAGTTTATGTGCCAGTGATATGGAAATGAAGGTCAAATATCTGTTAGAAGAAAATAATCAACGAGGGGTTGTTTTTGCGACAGGGACGCCGATTTCCAACTCGATGTCTGAAATGTTTACGATGCAGAAATATCTTCAACCCGATATATTAGAAACATATGGGGTCAGTCATTTTGACGCATGGGCTTCTACTTTTGGCGAGATTATTTCTTCTTTAGAGATTAATCCTGAAGGTAGTGGGTATCAAATGAAAAACCGCTTTGCCAAATTCCATAACTTGCCTGAACTGATGAACATGTTCAACTTGGTTGCGGATATTCAAACGCCTGATATGTTGAAACTTCCTGTGCCTGAAGTAAAAACAGGAAAAGCTCAAATCATTGTTACTGAGCCAATTCCATATCAAAAAGATAAAGTCGAAGAATTAGGGAATCGGGCAATGGCGATACGAGAAAGAGAAGTGACTCCAGACGTCGATAATATGTTGAAGATCACGAATGAAGCTAAATTAATGGCTTTAGATCCACGTTTGCTTGAAGATTATGATCCAGAAAAATATGATTCTGAAGATTTGAAGAAAACGAAACTGGCTACTTGTGCCAATAAAGTATTTGCGATTTGGAAAGAAACAGAAGCAGCTCGTTCCACGCAAATGATTTTTTCTGATTCTGGTACACCAAATCCAAAAAAATTTAATGTTTATGATGAAATGAAACGATTATTGATGGATAAGGGAATCCCAGAAGAAGAGATTGTGTTTATTCATGACGCTAAAAATGATAAACAACGAGAAGCGATGTTTGAGAAAATGAGAAAAGGCTCGATTCGCATTATGTTGGGAAGCACAAGTAAAGTTGGGACAGGAACAAATGTCCAAAACAAAATGATTGCGGCTCACCATATTGATTGTCCCTGGAGACCGTCAGATATCGAGCAGCGTGATGGTCGAATTATTAGACAAGGAAATGAGAATAAAGAAGTTCAAATCTATCGTTATGTGACGAAAGGAACGTTTGATAGTTTCTTATGGCAAATTCAGGAACAAAAACAAACATATATCTCTCAAGTTATGTCAGGAAAGGCAATTTCTCGAAGTGTTGATGAATTGTCGGAAACGGTACTAGACGCCTCAGAAGTCAAAGCATTAGCTACAGGAAATCCATTGATTGCAGAGAAGATGAAATTGGACAATGAGATTAGTCGTTTGCGGATGTTGCAATCTGCTTTCTTAAATGAACAAGAGAGTCTAAAAAGAAAGGTAGAGCAAAACTATCCGAAAAAAATACAAGAAATGAAACAATCGATCACTCAATTGGAAAAAGATATCGAATTGTCAAAACAATATTCCAATAATGAATTTGAAATTCAATTAATGAACATGACTTATGATTCTCGAACGGAAGCTACACAAAAACTTGAACAGTTGTGTCAAGCTTATAGTCGTTCTGAAGAATTTATAAAAGTGGGGATTTATCAAGGTTTTAGTATCCACCTAAAACGTAGTGAAATGCAATATGGACAGCTTGAAATGAAATTGCAGTCTGAAGGTGGACGATATACAACGTTGATTGATCCACAAGCAGGTATTGGCATGGTTCGTCGAATTGAAAATGTTGTCCAAAAATTGCCTGAACAGGTCTTAGAAAAACAAGAACAACTAAAGGAAACAGAAGAAAAGTTAGAAATAGCCAAACAACAACTTGGTCAGTCTTTCCCTCAAGAAGAGGAATTAAAAGAGAAGGTAGCAGAACAAACTCGAATTAATACAGAAATCGAATGTTCACTAAGTAAAAAGACAGATAGGCATTCAACAGATGAAGAAATTATGGAAGACGAAGAAATGAACTACTCTACCGAGGAAAGTAGTGAAGAAGAAATAGAAATGGGAATGTAAATGTATAAAAAGAAGGCATAGTACTTATTGCCTTCTTTTTACTTTCTTTTATTTTTTGCATATAATTCTAAATCTGATCTTTTATAAAGTTTGATTTTAGCACTTCCTTTTCCTTCATTTTCATAAAAAGGTTGGATGTACTTTAAACGAACGGATTGTTCAAAAGCTTTAACTGATTGCCCAGTTATTTCAGCACCTTTTCTTTTATCTACTAAATTATTATAAATCCATTCTTGAATTTCTTCCTCTGTTTTAATTTCCATGTTTTATTCACTCCTTAGTAAAAATATAGCATTCCCACTATAAAAAATCAATATTATGGTATACATACTATAGTAGGTGTGCTATAATATATTTGTAAGTTAATTGATAAGAAATGCTGGGAGGAAAAATAATGAAAGAAACTTATTCAATCAAAGAAATATTAAGAAAATTAGAAGCTACGGATGATGGGATACTATTGATTCCTGATTCTGATGTAGCAATTGTCGACGAACGTGATTTGTAGGTCTTTGAACTTCCGGAATCATTAGAAACTTCAAAAGTTATCTGTTTTTGGACGACAGATGAAATTAGAAATTATTTTAGTATTACGGATAATAGAATTATCTGGTTTGATAATTTTCTAAGCGAAAGTGCGACAGTTTTTAAAGGGAACGTAAAAGAAGAAATTGAAATTGTGATTGATGAAAGAACATTTGAGCCTAAAATTTTATCAAAAAATATCAAAGAATACGAAGATTTAAATTTTTATCAGGAGACAGGGATAGATCAAAACTCCGATCTTTGAATTAGTTAAAAAGAAGTATTATGACAAGAAATTTCCCTTCTTGTCATAATATAAAGGTCGAAAGGTTTCTATTGAGTTTGAAAAATAGATGAAAGGAGAATATTTATGTTTTCAAATCGAGAGTGTTTTTGGGGAAGAAATTATATTCCTGTAGATTATTTTAATAAGGCACATTGCTGGCCACCAACTTATGTAAAATGTGATTGTTCTGAATTAGCGAAACACAAAACTTATATGAAAAATGGGCATTTTTATGATACGTATGTTTGGGAATGCTTAAAGTGCAAAAAGAAATATGCTTTGGTAAAAGGAACGACGCATTTTGAAGAAATAAAAACAGAAGGAGAGTAGTTTTGAAAAAAATTATTTCAGGCATTGTCGTATTTATTGGTGCGATAGGTATTGGAATTGGTGTATTTCAGCCACAAGAAGTAAGGCAAATCACTTCGATTATCGATGAAACATTTAATAAGCTATCTGATAAAAAAGTTGAACAGATTTCAGATCAAGTAGAAGTAAAAAATCAGAATAAGCCAACTTTTTCTTCGAAAGACTTGTCTTTAGATAAGGGGAATTGGCAAGTATTTTCTGATTTAGATTCGCTAAATCGAGTAGGTGAAGCGAATGCGATGTTACACAAAAGTATGATGCCGACTGAAGAAAGGGAACGGTTATATATCAAGCCAACAGGCTGGAAACAAAAGAAGATGAAGAATGGTGATTATCTATATAATCGTTGCCATTTGATTGGTTACCAGTTAACTGGAGAAAATAATAATCCAAGAAATTTAATGACAGGTACACGCTCGTTCAACACTCCTGCAATGGTAGAGTATGAAAACAAAGTGGCAGAGTATTTACGAAAAACAGGAAATCATGTTCGCTATCGAGTAAGACCAGATTTTCGAGGAAATGAACTAGTTTCCAGAGGCATACAAATGGAAGCTCAAAGTATAGAAGATAATGGAATTTCTTTCAATGTTTATATTCATAACACGCAGGAAGGCTATGTCATTGATTATCAGACGGGAAATTCTAGAGTTCAAAATTAATTAAGAGCGTAAAAATAGAGGTTACTTCCGCAAAAAGTAACCTCTGAAAAATATATAACCTACGCCCCATTCTAACAAGAGAATGGAGAGAAATCAAGATGAAAAAAATAAACAGTAATTTAGTAATGTTTATATTAACAGTTGTTATTTGGATTAGTTTTTTATCCATTGAATGGAAAGTTATTTTGTCTGCAGGAACAATGACTTACTTATTTTGTTCGTGGGATGTATATGTTGTAGAAGAACTACCGAGGAATTGTAAGGAATCATTGGGAAATCTTCATATAAAATAAATGGAAGAAGGTAAATTTCGATATGGAGAATAAGCAGACAAAATTTGAATACCGTCGACAGATGTTGGATCTATTAAATGACTATCCTTATCCAGAATGGTACGAAAGGCAAGATATTCGAAAAAAAGTAGAACGTCTTGGAACGTTATTGGGTAATAATAAAATGGATAAATGTCATCCGTTGAAATCGGGGTCAATCCAGGTGTTAACTACTCAACATATTCATGATTTACTTGAGTTAGGTTACACCAAAAAACATATATGTCAAGCAGCAGGAATCTCAAAACATGAGTTTTCAAAGTTAAAGATTACTAGAAAGGAATGATCAAAGAGGTTGAAAAGAAATATCGAGCAAAATTATCTCCCAAATTGTCTAAAAAGATTATTAAGTATGTCGGATAACGTAAATATGCAAAAAAAATAATTCCAACTATATTAAAATAATATGATTTGTCAAATTAAGCTAGAATAAAATGAAACTAAAATCTTAGTCAATTTATCTAATTCTATTCAGATTTCATCAATAAATCGTAGAGAATGTACACCAAATTTCTCTCTAAAAAAATAAAAAAGACAAAAAAATTTTTTTTATGATGTCACGATAGTAAAATAAGCAAAGATTAAAAAGCCATGGAGTGATATATATGAATAAACTCAATTTATTTATCAAACTATTTAACCATACCAAACATAGATCATCGGCAACAGTACAAGCTAAAAATCTATTTTTTATGAAAAATCCATGTGACCGAGGTACATTTAAAAGAGTACAAAAAGAAGCACGATTTGTTCAACAACGAATGTCTGGATATCCAACTGTAAAAACACCTTATCCAGGAAAAAGTGGGCACGAGGGAAAATCATTACAAGAAGTACTAGCACGATTTGCTCCGCAAAATCCACCACATACTAAACAGAATATCCAACTAATGAATCGATTCCAACAAAGTAATATGGAACTATAATACAAAGACCTATCATTTTGTAGTAATCCCAAAAAGTTAGATGGAGTGGATAAATCCACTCTTTTTTTCGTGCAAAAAATCAAATATTAGTCATCTAATTGTGTTGTTTCATAAAATTGAACGAGGTCTTGCCAGTTCAATTTCGTTTTCATTCTCCTATAGTTGTAATAATAAATATACTGATCTATCGCTCGCTTCAATAAATCAAAGAAACTTTCCATTGGTTAATTATCTAGACACTTCCCCTTTTACGATATGCTTTAGAAAATGTTGTGTTCTCTCAGTTTATACGAATAAGCATTCATTTGATTCCCCCTTGTTTTCTAACTTAATTTTACAATTCGCGTAATAAAAAAATAAGAAAGATAGGTACTGCTCATTGATGAAGTTTCAAGCAGTACTTATCTTTTTCATTTGACAGATAGATGTTATACTCAAGACGTAGTTACGATAGCATTTTTTGTCTGTTTCTGAAGTAATTTTAGATGCTATGTTTACGTATAGCTTTTTTTCATTCATAGTATATCATTTGGTAATTCGCCAATATATTAAATGGAGAGGAAGTGAATAAGTTGTTAGTAGAAGCTGTTCATGTTCAACCAGCACATGGAAGAATAAATGATTCCGTCTACTTAAAAAATAAGATATTTACTTTTCGTGTAGCTGAAAAATTAGAAAAAAAGATTCAAAAGGGAATGCTTGTGTATTCTAAAGATGGTCAATTGATTTATGTAAAAAACATAATTACAGGTAGATCCGAAGAAGAAGAAAACGAGTATACTGCGATTATTAGTAAAGTTTTTAACGAAAATCCTGGTGTTCTTCCTATGCGAAAAGGAGAAGGGGTACCTAAAATACGATTCATAAATAAAAAGACAATTTTTGAAGGGCTATTTTTAGAATTGAAAGATAAAACCTTACACAAAACCAAGCAAAAGGTTTATTTCAAAGTACCACCAACTGTTTATAAGAAAATTGGCATAGGAGATATTGTGATCTTTTCTTTTAAAGGTAAAAAGTACCATGTATTAATTATCCAAGTTTATAAACCAACAGAATTGAATAAAGAAGTATCTTTCATTCAACCGAAATTTAAACCATTTTTTTTGAAAAAAGTTGCGAAAGGCTTCAAAAAAACAGACTTTATCACTATACCAAAGGAAGAAAGTATTGTAACTTCTAATCAAAATCAACAAACAAATCGTAAACGTCCTTTTACGATAAGAAAAACAAGTAGATAAGATCTTATACAATAGAAGTACAAAGATAAGCCTACTGCGAATAGGCTTGTCTTTTTTTCATTCGTTGCGACTCCGAATGTAGGTGATATCAGCTACCCATTTTTCACAGATAGTTTTAGTAGAAAAGTCCTGATTTAAGATGTTCTCTTTTAAAACAACCGGCTGAACAGGCTGTTGAGGTCTGTATTTCTTAACCACAATTGACCTTAGATTTAATTGTTTCATCAGTTTTTGTACATGATTAAGAGATACTGAAATTCCTTCTTTTAGCAACACTTGATGGATTTTTGTTGCACCATATCTCTGTTTATGATCAAAAAAGATCGTTGAAATCTTCTTTTTCAATTGGTTATTTCTGACTTCTGTAGCTGTTAACGATTTATTTTTATAAAAATAGTAGACGCTTCTAGGAATTTCTAATAACCGACACAACAAAGAAACAGTGTACTCCTTACACCATTTTTAAATGAATCGAACAAGTGACTTTAGGTCTTTCGAGAGAATATGGCTGCGACTTTTTTTAATATTTCAAGTTCCTCTTTCAAACGAGCATTTTCTTTTCTCAAATCAGCCGCTTCTTTTCCGGTCAGTCCTGTGGACTGATTTGGTAAATATAAATTTTTCCATTCTCTCGTAGATAAGTTTAATTTATTTCTGGCTCTACGAAAAGATGTCTAAGATTTGATACTAACACCAATATTGAATAACAAAATTGTTAGTTTTATGTATTTTTTCTTTTTGGTATTATCTATGTAATAAAGATTAATATAAAAGGAGAGGATTTTTATGATTATTACAACAGCAAATGACCTTAAACATTTGGATTACGAAATTATAGAGGTAGTATTTGGTGTAACTACTCATTCTAAAAATATTGTTAAAAACATAGGAGCTAGTTTGAAAAATCTTGTTGGTGGAGAAATAAAAGCTTATACAGAAATGCAAGAAGAAGCTAGAAAAACAGCTATGGAGAGATTGAAAAAAGAAGCTGAAAAAGTAAAAGCTGATGCAATTATTTCAATGCGATTTGATTCTGGTTCTATAAGTAATGATATGCAGTCAGTAGTAGCTTATGGAACTGCAATAAGAATACTCAGAGAGGAAAATGAATATGTTTAATACAAAAATTAGAGATACGGTTATATTGATTTATTATCTAGTATTTATGATATTTTTATTTAATATTCCTGTTACATCTTACTTTATTAATAATTTGGTTGGTGAAAATACAGAATTATCTAAAAATATTTTTCTGATCATTTTTTGTTCTACGCATTTTCTTTTATTTTTTTAGATAAAGTCCATATAATTGTGTAAAAGATAAAAGGCCATGTAACAGCCCTTTTACGGTACAATGTTTTTAACCACAA